>JARFPR010000428.1 GCA_029288195.1 Gammaproteobacteria bacterium
GCCGGAACGCTCGCGCTGGTGACCGCCGTGGTTGCCATGTCCGCCGGGAAGGGTAGTGCCCTGCATAGAAAAGCCGGTTCCTGTTTCACCCTGTCGATGATGATCATGCTGGTTTCGGGGGTTGCCGCGGCATACCTGAAGGGATCTACCGACGACATGATGTTAGGCGCCATAGTGATGTATACCGTGTTTACCGCCAGGCTGGCCGCGCGGCACAAAAAGAATGAAACCGGCCTGATGGAAGTTATCGCACTGATATGGATTCTCGGATTTGCCATTACGTCATTTTCCATCAGTGCAGGTTGGCGCGAGGTGACGGCGCCCGTTGCCTACCTGGTCTGGGGTGGTTTTGCAGTTCTTTGTGCGCTGGGCGACATGCGCAATCTTTTCCATTCGGGGCTTGCCGGAGCTCAGCGTGTCGTTCGGCACGTATGGCGTATCGGGTTTTCCCTGGTCTGGGCAGCCCTCGCATTCACCGACAAGATCGTGAAAATGCTGGGTGCAAACATTAAAAGCATGCCGCAAGACCAGTTGCTTCTGATCGTTGCGCTACCAACGCTGCTCATACTCGTAATCATTTTGTACTGGATAGCCAATATCGTGTTTTTTTCAGGCAAAAGATTCGCGAACAACGGTGGGCATTCTAGCCAGTCGTAGTCTTCAAAGTACCTCGAGTCATTCCCGGCCGCATGCGGCCCACTTAGCGGCGGTCCGGAACGCCGGACCGCGGTGTCCCCGGATTTCCGATAGGTCACACCAGGGTGTTGAAACAGGTTCATCGACCCGAGTGATAAGGGATCAGGCCTTAGCTTCGACGTTGTAGTTCAAAGCCTGGAATGATTGCCTTCCAGGTGGGTTTTCTCGTAGACACCCTGGCAGCGAACACAGCGCTTCGCGGTCGGATAGGCAAGCAGGCGATCGAAGTCGATCGGTCCGCCGCAGTCGCTGCAAATGCTGTAAGTCCCTTTGTCGATCCGAATCAATGCGCTATTGATATCCCGCGTTTCCTGCACGTGCTTGTCGAGTATCGTCATATTCAGGTCGGCGAACAGGTCCGCGATCGATTGGTCCTCCAGGTCATGAACCTCGCCGGCGATCTGCAGGAAACTCTCCCTGGCCGATCCTTTCAGTTCCGAACCGATTTCATGCCACAGGTCGTTGAATCGATTTTCCAGCTGTTCTCTCAATCGATGAATTTGTTCGTCGCTCAGTTGGTTGTTCATGGTTATTCCTTAAAATGCGCTCGACCCGTGAGGCCACTGCATCGTCATAAAGCCAAATCTCGTAAATAAAAGCAGTCCGGAAACTTTTTTAATTCCCCAACGGCGTTTATGTTGCCACCAATTTGCCGCGTGCAAATTGATCGAACGCAATTGTTCAACGGGTAAACGGTGTATTGTGATCGGAAATGGCGTCACAAGCCCCGATGCCCGCGTCTGCTGTGGGTCGCGGCGGAGATCGGGTATGATTTAAGAATCGATGGAGGAGGGGAACGTAAATGGTTCTTGTGAAAAGGCTCGTGCTGGACGTGTTGAAGCCCCACCAGCCGAACGTGCTTGAATTTTCGCAGGCGATTGCGAGTACCGACGGAAAAAGCCGGGTGCACGTTACCGTGCTCGAGGTCGACGAACAGACCGAAACCCTAAAGGTCGTTATCGAGGGTGAAGCGATCGATTTCGAGGCGATTCAGTCGAGTATCAGTGAAATGGGTGGGTCCTTGCACAGTATCGACGAGGTCGAAGTTCAGGGTAAAGACCAGGGCGGTTAAGCTTGATGAACCTGCTGGACCAGGCGAGCTTCTTACTGCGCATCACCCACTCCCGCGACATAATGCGGCGCTACTTCGTGGTTAACGGATTCGACGGGTCGCTGACGATGCTGGGCCTCATCCTCGGCTTTCTGCTCAGTGGCACGAGCGACCTGACGATTGTCATAAACGTTTGCCTGGGTGCAGCGATCGCGCTTTGCATGAGCGGCCTCAGCAGCGCTTACGTCAGCGAATCGGCCGAACGTCGGCGCGCGCTGAACCAACTCGAAAAGGCGATGGTCGACGATCTTCAGGAGAGCGCGCACGGCGAAGCGGCGCGCGGGGTGCCGCTGCTGATCGCGCTGGTCAACGGGCTGGCGCCGATGGTCATGTCGCTATTGATCCTGGTGCCGCTGTTTCTGGATCGGGTCGGGATTCCGCTGCCGTTATCCCCGCTGTATGCGGCAGTTGTTGTCTCGCTGCTGATAATTTTCCTGCTCGGCGTTTTCCTGGGCCGGATTTCGGGTGTTTCCTGGCTACGCAGTGGACTCCAGACTCTGCTGGTCGCGATCGTAACCGCTGCGCTGATTTACCTGTTTATCTGAAGACCTGCCGGCATACCCCAGCACCCCCTCCATCATCCCGGTCTTATCGTCACCCCGGCGAAAGCCGGGATCCTTTGAATTAAGGAGATCCAGGTATTCCGGGGACACAATACATATTTCAATTTTGCTCAGTGTGTCCGCTGTGGTTTGCAGCTGGTAGCGCCTTGTCGTATTTTGTCTATAGGCACCTCACGTCGTCGGGAGCATAAATCTGCCAATGCCGGATTCTAAAATACTTTTATTGATTGTCAGCTGGCTGGTTTACTTCGGCCTGCACTCTCTGCTGGCATCTATCGGGGTGAAGCAATATGTCGCTCTGCGCTGGCCGCGCGCGATGCCAGCCTATCGATTGATGTTTAATGTGCTGGCGGTAGTGCTGCTGGCAGTGCCGTTGGAGTTGAGCCTGACTGGCTCGGGGCCGTGGTTGTGGCGCTGGAGTGGCGTCGCGTCTTACCTGTCGCTGCTGCTTTCGGTGGCTGCGTTGGCGGGTTTCCTCTGGTCGCTTAAATACTACGATGTGCGAGAGTTTCTCGGGCTGCGACAGTGGAGTGAGCGTAACGCCAGTGTCGACGACCAGGAGCAGTTCCAGTTGTCGCCACTGCATCGCTGGGTGCGTCATCCGTGGTATTTTTTTGCTTTGGTCATCATCTGGACGCGCGATATGAATACGGCGATGTTGGTCACGGCGATTTTGCTGACGCTGTATTTCATAATCGGCTCACGGCTCGAGGAGCAAAAACTGATTCGTTACCACGGGGAAATTTACCGTCGTTACCGGGAGCGGGTGCCGGGGCTGATGCCGTTGCCGTGGAAATTCCTGCGGGAGGCTGACCTGGGGGCACTTACCAGCGGGCGCGAATAGTAATTATCTTACGGTGCAATATGCAGGCTAGTCATTGCCAATAATCGTGCACACCAGGCGTCGATCGTTGCGCGGACCATCGAATTCGCAAAAGAAAACGTTTTGCCAGGTCGACAGACCCAACTTGCCGTCGATCAGCGGGATGGTTTCCGACGGGCCGACCAAACCGGATTTCAGGTGTGAATCCCCGTTGCCATCCTGCGCATCGTGAAGCCATACCCCGCGCGGGATCATCTTGGCCAGCAGATTGACGACATCCGTCTGCACGCTGTCGTCCCAGTTCTCCTGTATCATGATCGCCGCGGTCGCACCCTGCGCGTACACGCTGACCAGGCCGTTCTGTATTCCACTCCGCTGCACCACGCTTTCAACCTGGGGCGTAATATCCACCAGCACTACGCGGCGTTGGGTTACGAGCTGGATGATTTCTCTCATGCACGCAGCTTCGATCTGAAAAAATTAGGCAAAGCATACCCTGAATTGACCTGCCGGTTTAGACCGCGGCGATTCCAGGAGTTATCCGTCATCCCCGCGCCCTTACCGTCATCCCCGCGCAAGCGGGGATCTCTAACGTAAAAAGGGGACGGAGGTCACAGCTCGGCCGCTGCCCCGCAGCAGGCGCTAGCCCAGGCGGTGGTGTTTGCCGACGATATGCACGGTGCTCGCCTGCGGTCCGTCTTCGCCGGCTTCCTCGGCGAACCAGACTTCGTCGCCGGCCTCGAGCGCTTCGAAGTCGGCGTCGTGCACGCTGTTGCGATGAAGGTAGTTCTGGCGGCCGGCGGAAGTCTGGGGGGTGCGGCACTCCTGCGGCGGTTGCACCTCGAGAGTCCTGGCGGGCGGGGGGTGGGCGGGGGGCG
>JARFPR010000148.1 GCA_029288195.1 Gammaproteobacteria bacterium
CAGTTCCGATTTCAGGAACGGGTAGAGCAACTTGATTTTGCGTTGCACACTGGCGCGCGGGACCCGCCGGACATTAACAAAGCAACAGGCGATCAGGGCCGGAATAACCAGGCTATGCAGGCTATTGTTTCGATAGTAGCCAATGAGGACCGAGTCTTCGGGCTTGAGATAAACAATATCACCCAGCTCGTGCTTGCGGATGTGAATAATCTTCTCGCGTGCAATGCGCTTGATTTGTTTCTTGTTCACCTTGCCCTCGATGCGAATCGATGCCAGGCAATGAGCCCCGCGGATGAGCCGGTGATGTAATTTGGCCTGGCTTACGAGTTCCTCGATTTCGATGCTTTGCCTGGGTGTGGCCAGCAAAATGGTTGCGATTGAATTCACCGGATTGATGACACAGGCGCGATTAATACCATACATAATTTCCTGCGCGAGATGTCGCAAGCTGGCGATATACCAGTCAGGCTTGTACGCGATTTCCGCGCCTCGAGTTGACCAATCGCTGCAGTGTTTTTCAAGCAAACCGCCTAGCTCGATCGGTTCACCGAAACTCGCAGTTACCTTGCCGTAATATCCTTTAAGCCTGAATATCGCCCGTAAAGCTCCCAGCGTTGATTCACGTTTCTTTTTGTGTCCGTAGAGCTCACCCAGGTAAGATTTTCGTTCGACAAGTTTTTCATACCCGATATAAACCGGAACAAAGGCGAGCGGTCGTACCTGGCTTTTAATGTAAGCGTCGACCGTCATGCCCAACATGCCGAATTTGGGTTTTAGCATTCTGCCGGTGCGACTGCGACCCCCCTCGATAAAGTACTCAAGCGGCACCCCGAGTTTGACCAGCTGATTTACATAGGCGCGCATAACCGCGTTGTAGATTGGATTATCCTTGAAGCTGCGACGGATAAAAAAAGCGCCGCCGCCACGCAGAATGCGCCCGATGAAGGGAATATTAAGATTATCTCCCGCGGCAATATAAGGTATCGCCAGGTTTTCGTTGTAAATGACGTAGGAGAGCAACAAATAATCGACGTGGCTACGATGACAGGGCACATATACTAACTGGTGGGTCAGGGCAGCTTCACGAATTCGCTCGGCATTGTAGATATTGATGCCGCTGTAGAATCGATTCCAGAAGGCGCGTAACAGGCGCAGCATGACTTCAATTGTGAGTTGAGTGCAGTCAGCGAATATCTCGCGGCAATAGCGGTGTGCCCTGGTTAAAATTTGCTGGGTACTGCCAGCCTCTTCGAATATCAGTTGCTGAACAATCTGGTCTTCGATGACCTGCGCTGACAAATGTTGGTGACTTTTAATCTGGGGTCCGAAAGTCGCCTCGCGCTGCTGTCGCAGTGTGGTAATCAGCGATTCCTGTAAATCCTGTTCATCATTACCATTCTGTTCAACCAGATCTCGAAAATCGAGCGCCTGCGAAAAAATCAGCCGTGCGTTGCGACCATGAATTAAAATCGTAAAAAATTTGCGCGTGCGGCCGGCAAGCGACCAGGTGTCCGCGAACAGCACCTGTAACCAGTTTTTGTGTCGTGCCAGGGGACGGCCCCAGAAAACCGATACCGGCACAACCTGCAGGTCGAGATTTTCGTCTGCAACGAATGCCTGCATCAGGTCGTTCAGCATTGCCGAGTGTTTACGCCGACGTTTGATCCAGTCGATGAGCGGGTTGCGCGAGGCAATACTGTAAACCGAGTGATGATGGCTCAAGGCGTCGATCGGCATACGTGCAATCGGTTCGGGAAGGCCGCATCGATGGCTGATCTGGGTCAGAACCAGCAAGTCGCTAATGCCCCGATCGGCAAGCACATAAAGTGTTGGCCGCTCGGGATCTATGATCGAAGCCGGATTGTCCGCAGGAAAAACCTCCACTTTTACCCAGCGAAACAATATCCAGCGTAGAAATCGATTAAACTGTTTCTTCAACGGGAACCTGTCACTCTACCCTTAGTCACAGAATGATAACCCCTTGGAGAGCATCGCATGAAAAAAATAAAACTGGAATTCGAGAATTCCAATGGTGAAAAACTGGCAGGACTGCTTGAACTGCCCGAGCAAAAAGAAGATATTTCCAGTTATGCCTTGTTTGCGCACTGTTTTACCTGCGGCAAGGATATTGCCGCCGCGTCGAGAATCAGCCGCGCCCTGGCAGCGCAGGGCATAGCGGTTCTGCGTTTTGACTTTACCGGATTGGGCAACAGCGACGGTGATTTTGCCAATACCAATTTTTCTTCAAATATTGAAGATTTAATTCTCGCTGCAAAGGCACTGGAAGCGCAATATCGAGCCCCGCAAATTCTGATAGGTCATAGCCTGGGTGGTGCCGCGGTTTTAGGTGCGGCAGCAAACCTGGACTCGATAAAAGCGGTCGTAACCATCGGCGCGCCTTCAACCGCACAACATGTTTCACACCTGTTTCAGGAAAAAGCGGGTCAGATCCAGCAACAAGGTGAGGCGGTGGTTAAACTGGGTGCACGCGAGTTTTCCATCAAAAAACAGTTTCTCGATGATATCGACCGGTATTCGTCGACCGAGAAAATCCGGGATCTAGATGCTGCACTACTGGTGTTTCATTCTCCTGTCGATGCGATCGTATCGATCGATGAGGCGGCCAGTATTTACCAGGCGGCGAGACACCCCAAGAGTTTCATCTCGCTTGACCGGGCCGACCACTTGCTGAGTAAGGCTGCCGATGCAGAATATGTCGCAGCTACGATCGCCTCCTGGGCCAGTCGCTATCTTGATCTTCAAATGGACGAGGAAAGCTCCGAAAAACCGGATCTTGTTGACGGCGAGGTTCTGATCTCTGAACTGAATCATCAGTTTTTACGCGGTATGTACAGTACCAGCCATTTCCTGCGGGCTGACGAACCGTTAAAGTACGGGGGCTCGGACCTCGGTCCCACACCTTACGATCTGCTACTGATGTCGTTGGGCGCCTGTACCTCGATGACCTTGCGCATGTATGCCAATCGAAAAAAGCTGCCGCTTGAGGATGTGACGATCCGGCTGTTACACGAGCGCGTGCATGCCGAGGATTGTGTCGATTGCAATGACAAGATCGAGCGCATCACGCGCAAGATTACGCTGGTAGGTGATCTCAGCGAGGAGCAGCGCCATCGATTACTCGAGATTGCAGATATGTGCCCGGTGCATCGAACCCTGGAAAGCGACCCACAAATCGTCTCCCGGCTCGAGGATTGAGGCGGAATCAGAAGCCCCTGACGAGTCGGGCACCAAAAGTGATATCCGGTGCGGTACCCACCATGATATCTTCGGAGAAAAACAGGTCGAGTCGATGATTTTCGAACAGTTGCAGGAAGCCGAGGCCGAGCTGAATCTGGAGCGAGTTGCCAAATGCTTTCAAGTCGCTGTCTTCAATCGTCTCGGAGTGAAAATCAAACTGTACGGTACCGATTAAATTGTCGTTGAATCGGTAATCGAGGCCTACCTGGGCAACCCAGATTTCATCGACGATTAATCCTTCCAGGTTACCGTCGTCAGCGGGAAAACTGAGTCCAAGTAAGCCATAGACGGTCATCTCGGCATCGATCTGTTTTTCATGGGTGACCCAGATTGCCAGGTCGATCGCTTCATTGCCGCTGTAATCGGATTCCGAACCGGTGGGCAACTCGATGCCGATGAAAAACGCGGGCCCGTCAGTAAGCTGATGACCCAGTGCGATTGAAAGATCTCCAAGACCGCTACTGGACTCGTCCTGCGAATACTCGACGACGCCATCGCGCACATATTCAATATTTATATCGTCCTTGGGGAAGTCGTCTCGATCGCCCTCCGGTAATCCAAAAAAATCGTGCCAACCATCGATGAGTCCATCGAGTTCACCGCCCGTGTTAGCCATGAAAGGAATGTTTACCTGGGTCAACCAGTTGTCCTTGCGGTAACTGAGGCCAAGTTCGTAGCGATAGTTTTCCGCATCGATAACGAGACTCTCGCCGCTCTTGCTTTTATCC
>JARFPR010000162.1 GCA_029288195.1 Gammaproteobacteria bacterium
AACGGAAGACGGATCGGCCCAAGCCTCGAGATGACAGGTATTAATGTCATTCCGGCGCAGGCCGGAATCCAGTCCAATAATCGCGCACGCAGTGCGCTCCTCTTCTGGATCCCGGCTCGGGGGCCGGGATGACATATATAAAGGAAGACGTATCGGCTCAAGCCGCGAGATGACAGATATTAATGTCATTCCGGCGCAAGCCGGAATCCAGTCCAACAATCGCGCACGCAGTGCGCTCCACTTGTGGATCCCGGATCGGGGGACGGGATGAAATATATAAAGGAAGACGCAATGACGTAAAAAGGAGGCCCGGATGACTCGAAGACGACGAGTGCTATTCCATCGGTTTGATCAGGTCGGGGCCTTCGTTGCGTGAATTGCTGACGGCACTACTGACGGCGTAGTACTGGTAGTCAGGAGCGGTATCCCGTAACAGTTGGTCAGCGGCGTCGGTTTTATCCGAGCTACAGTCAAGCCACGCCGCATAGTCAGCCGGCGCTATGGATACCGGCATACGTTGATGTAATTCCTGCATTGCACCCCGGGCTTCGGTCGTCAGCACCGCGCAGGATTGAATTTCATTACCCTCGGCGTCCTGCCAGTGCTCCCAGATGCCGGCCATCGAAAACAACTGGTGATCGACATGGCAACAATAGGGCTGCTTACGCCCGTTCTCGAGCCGCCATTCATAGAATCCATTAGCCGGCACCAGGCATCGCCGGCGTTTGTAGGCGTTGCGAAAAGAGGGTTTTTCGGCAACGGTTTCAGCACGCGCGTTGAACATGCGATTGCCCATGGTGACATCCTTTGACCAGGACGGGATCAGGCCCCACCGATACAGGTTGAAGCTGGAATCGCTTAGCGCCAGCACCGGGGTTGTCGGGGCAATGTTGTAACGCGCCGTAAACAGGTCGGGAGGTGGTACATTGTAATGCTCGATGATATCGCCCGCCTGGGCGTCCAGGAAAAATCGTCCACACATATCGCCCCCGAATCAACTTTCAAATCCACACGAAAGCCGCATAATAGCGCAGTTTCATTCAACCTAAACAGATGTCGCTGCTGCAGGCCCAAAATCTTCACCACAGCTTTGGTGACCAACCGTTGCTTGATAACGTCAACCTGGCGCTGGAGGCGGGCGAGCGGGTATGCCTGGTCGGGCGCAACGGCAGTGGTAAATCGACCCTGTTGAAAATTATCGCGGGCGATATCAAGGTCGACGAGGGCGAAATCATCCACGCCGCCGAGTTGCGCATCGCCGAGCTTCGCCAGGACGTACCAAAAAACTTTGCCGGCAGTGTCTACGACTGTGTCGCCGAGGGTATCGGCGAACTCGCAGGCGTGATCACCAGCTGGCACCATGCAGCCGTTGAATCCGCCACCGACCCCGGTGCCCTGGTGCGCATGCAGAACTTCCAGGATCAAATTGAAGCGCACAACGCCTGGAACCTGGAAACCCGTATTTCGAGCACTATTTCGCGTCTGTCGCTGCCCGCCGATCAGCCATTCGATGAATTGTCCGGCGGCATGAAGCGCCGGGTTCTGCTCGGCCAGGCGCTGGTGGCCGAACCCGATATACTGTTACTCGATGAACCCACCAATCACCTCGATATCGATTCGATTCTATGGCTCGAAACCCTGTTGTTGGGATTCAATGGCACGCTGGTATTTATCACTCACGATCGCGGTTTCCTGCAGCGTCTCGCCACTCGTATCATCGATCTCGATCGTGGCCAATTGACGAGCTGGCCCGGTGACTATCACAAGTACCTCGAGTCCTACGCAGCCCAACTCGAAACCGAGGCTCGACACAATGCGCTGTTCGACAAGAAACTGGCACAGGAAGAAAGCTGGATCCGCCAGGGAATCAAGGCACGGCGCACCCGCAACGAGGGCCGCGTACGGGCACTGGAAAAAATGCGCGCGCAACGGGCACAACGTCGCGAACGCAGCGGCAGCGCGAGGTTAACCGCACAGCAGGCCGACGCCTCGGGCAAGATCGTGATCGAGGCAGAAAACCTCGGCTTCAGCTGGGATGACAAGCCGATCGTCAGCAATTTCAGCTGCAAGATTCTGCGGGGTGAGAAAATCGGCATTCTTGGTCCCAACGGCTGCGGAAAATCGACTCTGATCCAGCTGTTACTCGGTCAGCTGAAACCTCAAACCGGCTGGATCAAAATCGGTACCCGGCTCGAAGTTGCCTATTTCGATCAACACCGTGAAACCCTGGATCCACAGAAATCGGTACGCGACAATCTCGCGGCGGCGGGCGACCAGGTAACCATCAACGGCCGCTCACGACATGTTGTCGGTTACCTTAAGGATTTTCTGTTTAGCGAGAAATCAATCCATATGCCAGTCAAGGCACTGTCGGGCGGAGAACGCAATCGCCTGCTGCTGGCGCGCCTGTTCACCCGTTCTTTCAATCTACTGGTCATGGACGAGCCGACCAACGATCTCGATATCGAAACCCTCGAATTGCTCGAAACACTGATCATCGACTACAGCGGTACCCTGCTGCTGGTCAGCCACGACCGTGAGTTCATCGACAACACGGTAACCAGCACCCTCGTGTTTGAAGACCACGGCCTGGTCAACGAATACGTTGGTGGATACCAGGACTGGCTGCGTCAACGTACGCCGCAGGAAACGGCAACTAAAAAACCAGCTGCAAATAAGAAGCCTGTCGCTAACGTCGACAAACGCCGGCCGGAGCAAAAAGAACTGCGCGCCCTGCCCGGCAAGATCGAAAAACTCGAAACCAGGATCGAGGCCCTGCACCTGAAAATCAGTGCACCGGATTACTACCAACAGGATGCAGAATTGATTCGCGATGAGCAACAGCAACTTCAGCAACTGGAGTCCGAGTTACAGGATTTGTACTTACGCTGGGAAGAACTTGAAGCTGAATAGCTTCAAGCCTGCGCAATATCGAGCCATTCGCCACCGGTAATCTGCTGCAATTGCGCCGGGTTCATTCGGAACACCGATTCCGGGGTGCCGGCGGCGGCCCAGATTTCAGCATGGCGCAATATCGAATCGTCCAGCAGGGTACGCAACGACTGGGTATGTGCGACTGGCGGAACCCCGCCAATTGCAAACCCCGTTTGTTGCCTGACAAAATCGGCATCGGCTTTGCCGAGCTCGATTCCGGTTTCAAATTGCACTTTTTGCAGGTCGACGCGGCGATCCCCGGCACACATGACCAGCACCGCCTGGTCACTTGCCTGGTCCCTGAATATCAGCGAATTGGCAATCTGGCCGACCTCGCAGCCGAGTGCATCGGCGGCCAGTCGCGCGGTCCGCACCGCGACAGGCAGAATGCTGATCTCGAATTCCAGTCCAGCCTGTTGCAGGCAGGTCTTCACCCTAAGGTTGGCGGGTTTCAATGAAACTAACACTACTTTCGCGGCCTGAAATGCTATGATGCCGACATTCTACAGGATCAAATAACCGAGTGAAAAACAGAGAGGCGAGTTCAGATAAGTTAATCGTTTTATCCCGAAACCAGCACACTATTTCAAGAAAATCGATATCCGATTCCGCGCTCAAGGTGTTATATCGGCTGTCCAAATCAGGCCACAGGGCCTGCCTGGTTGGTGGGGGTGTTCGCGACTTACTGCTCAAGATACAGCCCAAGGATTTTGACGTGGCCACTGATGCCACGCCGGAACAAGTGCGCGGCCTGTTTAAAAATAGTCGCATTATCGGACGTCGATTTCGCCTGGTTCATATCCGCTTCGGCCGAGACATCATCGAAGTCGCTACTTTTCGTGCTCATGACGAGGATTCGCCGAAAACCGAACTCGATACCCACGGACGCATATTGCGTGATAACACATTTGGTGAAATCGAGGAAGACGCGATACGCCGTGACTTCACCGTCAATGCGCTCTACTACGACATCCATGACTACGCGGTGCTCGATTACGTCGGTGGACTGGAAGATATCGACAACCGACAGTTACGCCTGATCGGTGACGCGGCTACCCGCTACCAGGAAGACCCGGTGCGCATGCTGCGCGCGGTGCGATTTGCCGCCAAGCTCGGTTTTTCAATCGAAACCTCCTCCGCCAGCGCGATCCACGAATACGGCCACCTGCTGGCAGTGATTCCACCGGCACGCATGTTCGATGAAGTGATTAAGCTGTTTCACTCGGGCAATGCCGTGCGCGTGTTCGAGCTATTGCGCGAATACCGACTGTTAAAGTATCTGGTGCCGGAGCTCGACGAATGGTTGCAACAGGAAGCCAACGAAATGATGCTCGATTTTATCGACCAGGCGCTGGTCAATACCGATAACCGGGTCAACACCGGTCAACCGGTATCACCGGCATTTATTTTTGCAGTGCTGCTGTGGCCGCCGGTACAGGAACAGGCAAGCCGGCTACAACCGGATAAACAGAAATTGATTCCCGCTCTGGCTCAGGTCGGCGAAACCGTGATGAAGCGCCAGGTGCGCCACGTCTCGATCCCGCGACGCTTCAGCCAGATGGCCCGTGATATCTGGACTTCGCAGCCTCGCTTCTACCGCACCCAGGGCAAGCAACCATTGCGCATGATCGGGTACCCGGTGTTCCGGGCGGCCTATGACTTCATGCTGATACAGTCGATGGTGGGTTTGTTTCCGCACAAACTGAGCCACTGGTGGACCGATTTTCAAAGTCAGCACGAGGTTACGCCCGAGCCAGCGCGGAAAAGAAAACAGCGACCGCGGCGGCGGCCAAGACGCAATGCCAGCTGAAGAAGTATTTGTTGCGCTCGGTGGCAATATCGGCGATTCGCAGACCATCGTTACGCAGGCCCTGGATGCGCTCGGCAATATCACTCAGACCAGTCTGCGTGCAAGTTCGTCGCTGTATCGCAGCGAAGCAGTCGGCGATATTCCGCAGGATGACTACACCAATGCTGTTGCCCTGCTGGACAGCAGTCTGGAACCGACGGCATTGCTGCTCGAATTGCAGGCAATCGAACATGCCTATTACCGGCGCCGTGAGCAGGAAGAGCGCTGGGCACCACGCACCCTGGATCTCGATATCATCCTGTTTGGTGACCGCAACTTCAATGACAGCCACCTGGTCATTCCACACCCGGAATTTGCGCAGCGCTTGTTTGTCCTCGAACCGATGTTTGAAATCGGCGGTGATCGTTTTATTCCCGGATACGGAAGTCTGCGTTATCTTATCGATAACGCACCCGCAATCTCGCTGGAGAAGTTAACCTGACCCAATGAATGAGCAATTTCGTTACATCGTGATCGAAGGCCCGATCGGGGTTGGAAAAACCAGTCTTGCCAGCAAGCTGGCCGATGAATTCGAGAGCGAGTTACTGTTGGAGAAGGCCGAGGAGAATCCATTTCTCGCCAACTTCTATCAGAACCCACGGCAATACGCGCTGTCAGCGCAATTGCATTTCCTGCTGCAGCGCGCGCAACAGGTTCAGGACTTTCGCCAGGCAGACATGTTCCATGGTTCCTATATCGCCGACTTCATGGTCGACAAGGACCGCCTGTTTGCACAGATGACATTGAATAAGGATGAACTCGCGCTGTACGAACAAATTTACACGCACCTGACGCTGGACGCGCCAAAGCCTGACCTGGTGATATACCTGCAGGCGCCGATCGAGACGCTGCGCGAGCGTATCACGCGCCGTGGTATCGATTACGAGCAACAAATTCGCGACGATTACCTGCTGCGGCTGTCAGAATCCTATACCCGGTTTTTCTACGACTACGATGACGGAGCACTGCTAACCGTCAATACCCAGTCGACCGACCTGATCAATAATGCCGACGATTACAGCGCAATACTGGAAAAAATCAGTAATATCCATTCTGGACGTCACTATTTCAATCAGTCATCATTCGCCCTCTGACGGGCCCCGGCATCATGTATATCCCCAAACCACTCGAAGACAAGATCACCATCCCGCACCTGAAGAAGCTGAAACAGCAGGGTGAAAAGTTCGCCTGCCTGACCGCCTACGACTATAGCTTTGCGCGCCTGGTCGAGGAATGCGGCGTCGAGGTGGTACTGGTCGGAGATTCACTGGGCATGGTCATACAGGGCCACGACACCACTATCCCGGTAACACTCGATGACATTCGCTATCACGGCAAGGCCGTCGCCGCGGGCCTGGAAAACGCGATGCTGATGCTCGACATGCCTTTCGGCTCGGTGAATTCTCCCCAACAGGCGCTCGACAATGCGAGTGAACTGATCAAGCAAACCGAAGCCCAGGTGGTGAAACTCGAAGGTTGGGAATCACAGCTCCAGACCGTGGAAACCCTGGCGCATTTCGGTATTGCAACCTGTGCTCACCTCGGCCTGCAACCGCAAATGGTGCACAAAATGGGCGGTTACAGCGTGCAGGGCAAGGCAAAAAGCGCTGCCGAGCGAATGCTGGCAACCGCAGTCGATCTGCAGGGTGCCGGCGCCGACATCCTGCTACTCGAATGCGTGCCGGCAAGCCTGGCCGCGAAGATCACCGAGGAGCTCGAAATTCCCGTAATCGGAATTGGTGCAGGCCCTGATGTCGACGGGCAAATCCTGGTGCTGCAGGATGTACTCAACGTTACTGCGGGAAAGAAGCCAAAATTCTCCAAGAATTTCATGCAGGGGCAACCGAGTATCCAGAGTGCGATCAGCCGCTACGTACAGGAAGTCAAGCGCGGCAAGTTCCCTGACAAGACGCACATATTTTCCTGAGGCCTGAAGCATGTACCAGGCTACCAGCATCACCGAACTGCGCCAGTACGTGCAGCACTGGAAAGATCATGGTCAGTCAATTGCCTTTATCCCGACCATGGGCAACCTGCATGCCGGGCACATGTCGTTGATCGAAAAAGGACAGTCACTGTCTGATCGTACGATCTGCAGTATTTTCGTTAATCCGATGCAGTTCGGGCCCAACGAAGACTGGGATCACTATCCGCGTACCCTGGAAAAAGACATCGCGTTGCTAGAGGAAATCGGCTGCGACCTTGTCTATCTGCCGACGGCATCCGAACTCTATCCAGAAGGCCTCGAGCAGATCAGCCAGGTGCAGGTTACCGACTTAACTGATCACTACGAAGGAGCACACCGTCCGGGACACTTTACCGGGGTCGCGACCGTGGTATTGAAACTGTTCAACATCGTCAGGCCGGATGTGTCGGTGTTCGGTAAGAAGGATTACCAACAATATCGCGTAATCAGCAAAATGGTTGAAGACTTCAACCTCGATGTGCAGATAATCGGCCAGGAAACAACGCGCGAGGCATCAGGCCTTGCCACCAGCTCACGCAACCAGTACCTCGATGATGCGCAAACCAAAAAAGCCGCGTTGATTTACCAGGTTCTGCAACAAACCGCCGATCAAGTTAACCAGGGCGAACGCGACTTCGAAGCGTTGCAGCTGCGTGCGATTAAAGACCTGGACGAAGCCGGTTTCAAAACCGATTATTTCTGCATCTGTAACGCCGACAACCTGTTGCCCGCAACCACCGAAGACCGCGACCTCGTCATCCTGGTTACCGCCGCTATCGATCAGACACGGTTGCTCGACAACATCGAAATTTCGCTCTGGTAAGCGCGTCAGCTTGTTGCGTACAAAACCTGCATCGCGTCGATGCGCTGCTTGACTCGAGCACGCAGCTCGGACGGTTGCAGGACCTCGACCTCGGACCCGTGCTTGAGAATATCCATGACCAGCTCGGTATCCTGGCTATAGGGCACATGTAATACGTAGTAACCCTGGTCGTCATATTCGCTTTGCTGGTCCGGGTGCCAGGTTTCGCGCGATACCCAGCGCGCGATCTCCGGACTGAAGCGCAATACTGCTTTTCGCGTCTCGGCACCGGAAAAAATGCCGTAGCCACTCTCGAGCTCACGATTCAGCTCTTGCGCGTCAACTTCAATGGCCGCCTCGCTGGCAATATCGAGCGCCTTGATCGCATCGATTGAAAAACTGCGCAGCGCCTTGCGTAAATGACACCAGGCATCCAGGTACCAGTTATCACGATAGTAGATCAGCCGTTGCGGTGATACCCGACGCTCGCTGCTACTGTCCGTCGGACGACTGTAGTAAGTCATATCGACGCATTTCCTGGATAACAGCGCCTGGCAAAGATCCTGGAAATACTCGCTGGAATAGGCCTTGGCTGCCAGCGGAATGATACGAATCCGGCGCGCGATCTCATCGACGCTATGATCGCCATCGTCCAGCAGCATGCGGATTCGCGAACGCAGTGGTTCGATATGATTCGACAACACGCCGGGTTGCAGATTTTCCAGCAGTGCATCCATGCTCAGCAAGGCCTGGATTTCGCTGGTGTTAAACCAGAGTCCGGGCAGCTGGAATTGCTCGCCATCCTCGCTCTGCTCGTAGCAATAACCGCGACGTTCACGATCCCAGACAATGGGGGCCGCGAGCCGGTCGCGCAGGTATTCGAGATCGCGCTTGAAGGTCGCCGGCGAAACCTCGAGCGTGTCGAGAAACTGCTGGCGGCTGACCACGCGCTGATTGCTCAGCATCTGATCGATTAAATGAAAACGTTCGGTGCGGTCCATGAATAATTCCATCAAAATCTATGGCTCATCTTGTGAGCCACTACATTCCGCATAATAGCACGATCGAATTTCAGGAGAAGCCAATGTCACTGTTAAACCGGCTGCTTTACA
>JARFPR010000193.1 GCA_029288195.1 Gammaproteobacteria bacterium
TCGCCCTGGAAAAATAGCGATTCTCCCTCAATCATGTCCGTGACATGGGAATGACGGCGCACGCGATCCATTTGAGCTTCCGTCAGCTCTGAAAACAGGTGTGACGTGCTCAGCGCTTCGAGTATACCTTTGGAGTCCAATCTAAGTCCCTGCCAGGTTCAACCTTTAACCAGAGCAGGATATTGACATGAAACCGGTTAACTCGCACCGGTTTTTTCGACCATGCCGGGCTCACTCCCGGCGCAATAGCTGTTGTCGAATAGCCGTGAGCCTTAGCGCGTGGTTGGTGAAAACCCAGTCCACGCCGCGATGCAATTCACGATACAAGCTAAAACGCGATGCAATGAAACCTGTGCCCACTTTCTGTCCCTGCCGATGATGGTGCTCGATCATGTCCCTGCTCAATAACAGGTAGTGACCACAGACGCCTGCAAGATCACCGGCCAGCGCTGATCGACTAAAGTCCCGGGTTTTTAGCTCGGCTACCGGCAGGCAGGCACCGCCACCGGCGAATTTGACCAGGTCAAACAGGTCGAACTGTAGCGCCAGGAAATGATAATCGGTGCCGGGGGTAAGCGAGGCAAAAATTTCCTGCAAACGTTCTGCCATGCTCTCCTTCGCATCCAGCTCGTCGCGCTTCAGTTCGACCATTAAATGACAGACCCCACCAAAACGTTCCACAACTTCTGCCAGGGTCGGGATTTCTGGTAACCGCTGTCTTAACTCGGTTAAACTCGCTTCGGCCACGGTCAGCTCGACATCGAACACACGCCGGGTATCGGTATCGTGAATCACCACCGGCTCCTGGTCACGGGTCCAGCGCACATCGAACTCAATCCCCCAGGCCCCGGCTTCGACAACCCGCGCGAAAGCCGCCATGGTATTTTCTTTAACCTGAAGATTATCGTGTTCACCACGGTGCGAAATAATCTTGCCCTCAAGCAAGGCCTGATGAGAAGGTCGTGGTCGGGGCATGGTCATGAACCAGGTATCGACTATACGCTGAGCAACACGTTCGAGCTGGTAACGCAGGTGTATCACTGTTGCCAGGTCAGGTCACGGCAGGGCACCGGGTAAGACAGGCTGACCGGTACAGGGGCAAAGTCGCGGGTGCTTTTGTAACAGGTAATCCTGCCTTTTCCGTCGACCCAGAATAGTTGCGGATCGAGATCCCGGATTGCGACCGGTATATCGTCATCATTCAGCTGATGCACTTCGAAGTGCAGGTGCGGATAGAGTCCCGCGAGACCGGTGACGCCGGAGTATCCGATTAATTGCCCCCGGCGCACGTTTTCACCCGCTTTCACCAGTTGTTCATCAAGGTGAAAATAGCGTGTCTGTATCCGGTATCCAGCATCCGTGCGGCCATGGTTTAAAATCAGCTGATTACCGAAAAGAAACGATAGCGCCACCTTGCTTACCTCGCCATCCGCGGCGGCAAGCACGGGTGTCCTGCTGGGGACCAGTATGTCAAAACCTCTGTGTTCAGCTTGAGATGATGCAAACGACGGCCGATAACGCTGGCTGATCGAAGGAGCAACAACAGGCAATTGAATCGGGGTAACTGATGCTTGATCGAGCTTGGACTGGGCAACCCTGCCATAGCCATACTTTTCATAAATGCCACAACCACTGGTCGCCAGTATTATAAAAAGTGCCATAAACGAGATGCGCATAGTTAAAACAGGCATCCGAGAACTCTAATAGAAGAAGTCTCTAATTTAAATGATTATGCAGAATTAAAGTTTATTAAAACCAGCTCGTGCTGGCGTCGATCGGTGTTGGAAGGGATCCGCCATCCGTGGCAGAAAGGGGAAGTCAAAACAGGGAGAAATTCTAGCTAGCTGGCAATCGCTTTCTCGCGCACCGATCGCAAGCGCTTGTGCAAAAAGCGCAGTTCAGATATCAGGTAACGCTTGCGGCCGGATTCGAGCTGCGACGCATTACTGGTTCCGACCTGTTGCCTAATACTGTCTATCGATCGTACCAGCTTGATTTCGTCAATCGCGAGACCCATGTTTTTCAAAACACATTGCGTCGACAGCGGATCGATATGGATATTTATCTGGCTCATGGCATACCTCAACATAAATTTGAAGAGGATATATAGGACTGCAAATGGCGCTTAGCTGTGACTCAAATTCCGCTCCAACTGTGAATTTATTCACTGCCACAGGCCGCATAGAACAAGGCTGTGACCCAAGTCAAAATTTATTTGGGCAGTGCGTCACAGTCGGGTTCTAGCGTAATTCGCTTAATCCGGATCGATATAATCCAGTGCCGCGTTTAGCGCCATGCCACAATCTTGCTCAACTTTCAGTTGTAGCAGTTCATCGGCACGCGTTTTACCGCGATTAATGGCCGCAATTGGAATTTGCGCTCGTTGCGCCTCACGTATAAAGCGAAAACCCGAGTACAACATTAACGAGGATCCGACAACCAGCATGGCATCAGCCGTCGCAAGCGCATCGAAGCATTCCTCCACCCGTGCCCTGGGGACGGTTTCACCAAAAAACACAACCTGCGGTTTCAATATCCCGCCGCAGGATTCGCAAGCGGGCACATCGATCGCGCAGTGATCGAAATCGTTGAGCAATGCATCGCCGTCCGGAGCGCTTTTAGCCGATAGATCTATCAGCACAGAATTGCAGTCGAGCAACCGCTGCTGCATCGCCGCACGCTCGATGGTAATCCTACAGTCGAGGCAAACCACCTTGGCCAGCGAGCCATGCAGCTCGGTAACCTGCCTGCTGCCGGCGCGCTGATGCAGGCCATCGACATTCTGGGTGACAGTAGTTGCGAGTCGGTCCATCTGTTCGAGGCGTGCCAGCGCCTGGTGGGCCTGGTTGGGCGCGGCAAGGCGAAACCGCTGCCAGCCAATAAAAGAGCGCGCCCAGTATCGCTGCCTGGACTCGTGCTGATCGACGAACTCGCGATACTCAATCGGTTTCTGGTGCTTCCAGTTGCCACTGTCATCACGGTAGTCGGGAATACCGGACGCGGT
>JARFPR010000219.1 GCA_029288195.1 Gammaproteobacteria bacterium
GTGGCTACCGACTGGCAGAACTATGCCGAATACATCGCGGCCCAGTTTCTTGCTGATACGCGCTTTATCAATGAAGGGGATGCCAGTGGATACGCCGAAGCTCCGGCTTACCGACCGCTGACGCGGTTTGAACAACGTGGCCGCAGGCTGGGGCACGGGGTTTGGGACCTGGTGTTTACTAAAAAATAATATTCATCATCACCAGCATGACGATGATGAACAAAATAGTCATAAAGAAACCGGCACGCATGAAATCGGGCACTCGATAGCCCCCCGGTCCCTTGATCAGCGCATTCACCTGGTGGGTGGGAATGAGAAAGGAATTGGATGTGGCGAGTGCCACGGTCAGGGCAAATACCGCGGGGTTGGCACCGGCGCCGATGGCAATATTAACCGCCAGTGGTACCAGCAGTACCGTGGCCCCCACGTTGGACATCACCAGCGTGAAAAAAGTCGCCAGCACGGCCACTGCTGCCTGGATCACCCAGATCGGCATGCCGCCGACCACCAGCAGGGTTTGTTCGGCGATCCATTTTGCCGTGCCGCTGGATTCAACTGCGAGGCCGAGCGGGATCAGGCTGGCCAGCAGGAATACGGTACTCCAGGAAACCGATTCATAGGCTTCCTCCATCTTCAGTACACCGGAAATGACCATCCCGATCGCACCGGTCATCAGTGCGATGGAAAGCCTTAAATCGGTAAACAGCACCATGAACAATGCCAGCGAGAAAAAAAACATGGCCCAACCGACCTTGTTGGGGCGCGTTTGTTCGCGCGGGTACTCGGACGTGACGATAACAAAATTACGATCCCGTTCGAGGTGCGCCAGGGATCTCCAGGTAGTGTGTGCCAGTATGGTATCGCCCGCTTCGAGTGGCATGTCGCGAATATTTTCACCTTCGACCATGGTTTCGCCATCACGATGCAAGGCTACCATGGCAATTCCAAAGGTCTTGCGCATCCAGACATCGAGTGCCGATTTGCCGATCAGGTTCGAACCAGGTGGAATTACAATTTCGGCGATACCGGCCCGTGTTGATGCCAACACTTCGGAGAAAACTTTCAATCCTTTCTGGATGTCCAGACCGTAAGCGTCGACGAAATCCTTTAAATGGGCCGGGGAGCAAAGTATTCCGAGTGTGGAACTGGGAGCAATCTCGACATCACGCGATAAATCGCCTTGACCCGCGCGCATTCCAGCACCAGCTGCCTTGATCGCAACGATGCGGATCTTGTTGACTGATTCGATATCATTGAGTGTCTCGCCAGCCAGCGGGCTGTCCTCGGGAACGTTAACCTCGAAGGTCAGGTAATCTACCCCGTAGACTTCTTCGAGATACTTGGTGCTGCCGGCAACGGCGGTAGAAGATTCGTGCGAGATCGTGGGTAATACATACTTGCCGGCCAGCATGAAGTAAATAATGCCGGTTGCCACCAGTGCCAGGCCCACCGGGGTAACCGAAAACAGGTCCCAGGTATGCATTTGCTGGTACAGCGGCAAAGCCGTGTTCGAGGTCAGGATCAGATCGTTTAACAGGATTAACGGAGACGATCCCACCATGGTTACGGTGCCGCCGAGAATCGCAGTAAAACCCATTGGCATCAGCAGCCGCGACATCGGCAGGTTCGAGCGTGCTGAAATCCGGCTGACTACGGGCAGGAACAGGGCCGCAGCACCGACATTCTGCATGAACGAAGAAATGATTCCGACCGTTCCCGAGACAATAGGAATTATGCGGTTCTCGGAGGTTCCACCGATCCTTAGAATAAATCCCGCGACTGAGCTCATCATCCCGGTCTTGTCGAGGCCCGCACCGATGATCATGACCGCGATAATGGACATCACCGCGTTACTGGCAAAGCCGTCAAACAGGTGTTGCGTGTCGACCAATCCCTGCTCCAGGCCCATGGATGGTGCCAGCAGTGAAGTCATTCCGAGTAGCACCATGATCGTAATTGCGGTCTCGTCGACATTGACGATTTCGAATACAAACAGGTAAATGGTAAAAAGCAGTATGCCCGTAACCCAGGCAATGTCGGTGCTGGGAGCAACCCCGGTGACGAACCAGCCGAATTCAATAAAAATTATTCCGGCAATCCATTTTGTGCTGCGCAGCTTTCTGAATTTGACTTTTCTAAGTCTGGCCCTGAGTATTCTTTTTAATTTGCTCAAGTGTTGGTCGAATCCTCAATTAATCGCTACCAGTCAGGGTTACCGTACCTGCTGGTTCATGAAACTTTGCTGCTTATCTGTTTGAATCCAGTAGTGCTAAAGAATTTTAGCGCTGACAAGATGAGACAGGAATATCCAATTGAGTGTACACAATATTACCAATTGCTACAAAGCCAAACCCGGTTTTCCCGGCACCGTCACGGGGTATAATGGGATTTGGAATTTGTGTATCGCTAAACCAGGGTTTGAGTCATGTCGAGAAAACACCCCGTCGTCGTCATAACCGGCTCTTCCGGCGCCGGAACCTCGACGGTTAAAAAAGCGCTGGAAGCGATCTTTTATCGACAGAAGATAAATCCCGTGGTGGTCGAGGGCGACAGTTTTCATCGTTATGATCGCGAGGAGATGCAACGAAAAGTGATTGCAGCCAACCAGTCCGGTGTTAACTTCAGTCATTTCGGGGAAGCCGCAAACCATTTCGAAAAGCTGGAACAGCTTTTTCGAACCTACGGTGAAACCGGCGGCGGGCAAAAGCGATTCTATCTACATAATGAAGAAGAGGCACAGCAGCATGCCGAGCGCCTGGGAGTAGCATTCGAGTCCGGTCAGTTCACTCCCTGGGAAGATATCGAACCCGATACCGATTTGTTGTTCTACGAAGGACTGCATGGTCTCGTCAAGACCACCAGCGTGGATATGACGCGCTATGTTGATCTAAAGGTTGGCGTGGTTCCCGTCGTCAACCTGGAGTGGATCCAGAAAATTCATCGTGACAGTGCCGAACGCGGTTATAGCCAGGACGAGGTCGTCGACAATATTTTGCGCCGTATGCCGGACTACGTGAAACATATTACCCCGCAGTTTTCGGAAACGGATATCAACTTTCAGCGTGTTGCCACGGTGGATACATCAAATCCGTTCATTGCTCGGGATATTCCGACGCTCGATGAGAGTTTTGTCGTGATCCGTTTCAGGAAGCCGGATATACGCAATACCGATTTTACCAACCTGCTATCGATGATTAGCGGTGCCTTCATGTCGAGACGCAACACCATCGTTGTGCCCGGTGGCAAGATGGGGATGGCGATGGAAATCATTCTTACCCCGATTATTAGTGATTTAATCAAGCGTCGACACGAAGCATGAAATTGATCGACAGCCATTGTCATCTCGATGATGACCGCTTTGATGAACGACGGCAGGAGGTGATTGCACAAGCCGCTGCGGTCAACGTGACACGCATGGTAATTCCCGCGACCACCGCCAACCGTTGGGAAAAAGTGAAACAGGTTTGTGATGGCCATGACGGTTTGTATCCGGCTTACGGCCTACATCCGATGTTTATCGAGCAACACCAGGTTAACCATCTGCGCGAGCTGGATGAATGGCTTGAGCGAGAGCAACCGATCGCGGTTGGTGAGTGTGGTATCGACTTCTATGATTCGCGAGTCGATGAAAAATGGCAGCTGCAGTTGTTCAGGGAACAGCTACAGCTTGCCAATAACCATAGCCTGCCGTTAATTGTGCACGTGCGCAAGGCGATGGATGAAGTCATCAGCCTGCTGCGCAAGGGGGCCCGATTTGGCGGTGTGGTACATAGTTTTTCGGGCAGTCAGCAGCAGGCGCAGCAATTGCACGACATTGGTTTCAAACTGGGTATCGCCGCAACCTTGAGCTTCGAGCGGGCGCAAAAGCTGCGCAAAGTTGTTGCCGCGATGCCGGATGAAGCCTTGTTGATCGAGTCGGATGCACCTGACCAGCCTGGCGCCAATCACCGTGGTCAACTCAACCAACCCGCCTTCATCGTCGAGCACCTGCAAACCATGGCCGAGCTGCGTAACTGTGCGCCCGAAGATCTCGCCGTAACCCTGAACCGTAACGCCGAATCCCTCTTCAACATTTGATTATTCGCGCCTAAAGGTGGACCAGTGACGGTGTGGCCATCGGGATATCTTTGCGGAATCGCCGTGCCGAAGCGTCGGACCGATACATCCATGTAGGCTCGCGCCCAGAATGCCGTATCA
>JARFPR010000389.1 GCA_029288195.1 Gammaproteobacteria bacterium
TCGATCGCCGGCACCGTTGAAGCACGATATCGCGGCGAAGAATCACGCGCCTCGATCATCCCCTACTTGCGCTACGACGAAACCGACGATGAACGCTCAATCGCGGACCTTCGCGAAGCCTACTGGGC
The DNA here is from genome assembly GCA_029288195.1 of Gammaproteobacteria bacterium. Lineage (GTDB taxonomy): Bacteria > Pseudomonadota > Gammaproteobacteria. The sequence continues at coordinate 129 of JARFPR010000389.1, forward strand.
CAAAGAAGGAGAAGCATTCGAACTGTTAATCGGCATCAACACCGTATTCTGGGGCGTCACTGAATCCGTGCACCTGGTCGACATCATCAACCAGACCGACGCCGTTGCCGACATCGACGGCGAAGACAAGCTCGGCCAACCGATGATCAACCTCGAACTGCAACGTGACTGGGGCCTGATCAGCGCTTACCTACTGCCCTATTTCCGCGAACGAACATTCGCCGGAGAAGACGGCCGCCTGCGCACCCCGCTGCCGGTCGACACCGATAACCCGCAATACGAATCATCAGACGAAGAAAACCACTTCGACCTCGCACTGCGTTACAGCCACTACGTCGGCAGCATCGACATCGGTATCAGCGCCTTCAGAGGTACCAGCCGCGAAGCAAGACTGCTGCCGAATGCAGACGGCAGCAAACTCATCCCGTATTACGACCAGATCGACCAACTCGGCCTCGACCTGCAATACACCGGCGACGCCTGGCTGTGGAAACTGGAAGCCATCGCCCGCGAAACGCAAATCGATTCTTTCAATGCCGCAGTCGGGGGCTTCGAATACACCTTTTACCAGGTGGCAGAATCAAACGCCGACGTCGGCGTCCTCCTGGAACTACAATACGACGGCCGCGACGACGAAGAACCCGTAACGCTCGCAGACAATGACCTGTTCGCCGGCATCCGCCTGGCACTCAACGACACCCAGGACACCGCCGTGCTCGCCGGTGTGGGTTACGACCTCGACACCAGCGAAACCTACGTCAACATCGAGGCCGATCGCCGCCTTGGTGATGATTATGTACTTGAACTACGTGCCCGATTATTTACCAATGCCGAGCCCGGCGATACGAGCTACGCAATAGAAAATGACGATTATCTGCAGTTGCAGTTGAGTCGATATTTTTAGCACGCGAGGAAAGAATTAGTAATCTGGCGAGGTAAAAGAACAGGGTTTTAGGTACAAACCCATTGGCCGGCCCGCTGGTAAATGCTAGCATTCGCTCCCCATTCTAGCCGGCCATTTCAAACCTTCATTCGACAACATGCGAGCCGTGATTTACACCCGTTATGGCGGACCCGAGGTGCTCAGCCTCGGCGAGATGGCACAGCCCGAGCCAGGGGATAACGAAGTGCTGATCGAAACGCGCGCCGCTGAAGTCACCAAGGCTGATACCGAGCTGCGTCGTTTCAAGTTCCCGGTCAAGTGGTTCTGGCTACCGTTAAGGCTCGCCATGGGAATGCGTAAACCCAGGCGGCCCATCCTGGGCGGGTATTTCTCGGGCGTGGTTACCGCCGTCGGTAAGGATGTCAGCCGGTTCAAACCGGGCGATGAGATTTTCGGCACCACCAATCTCCGCTTCGGCGCCTACGGCGAATACCTGTGCCTGCCCGAAAACTTCACCCTCGAGAAAAAACCGCACAATGTTAGTTTCGAGCAGGCCGCGGCGGTGCCACTCGGCGCCCTGAACGCCATTCATTTCATGCGCAAGGCCCAGCTGCAGCCAGGCGAAAGCATCCTGATCAACGGCGCCGGCGGCAGCATCGGTACATTTGCGGTGCAGATCGCAAAACGCATGGGCGCCGAGGTTACCGTCGTCGACCATGGCATCAAGGGCGATATGCTACGCGACATCGGTGCCGACCATTTCATCGACTATACGCATGAGGATTTCACCCGCGGTGACCAGACCTACGACGTAATTTTCGACATGGTGGCCAAAAGCTCCTATTCAGGTTGCGTCAGCCGTCTGAAGCCTAAAGGCCGCTATTTGCTCGGCAATCCGAGGGTATCGGACATGTTGCGCTCACTATTGACGCCGCGGTTCTCGGACAAGCAGGTTTACTTCGAATTCGCCGGTGAAAAACAGCAGGAGCTGCACGAGCTCGGGCAAATGCTGGAAGCCGGCGACATCACCCCGGTCATCGACCGGGTTTATCCACTGGAACAGATTGCTGAAGCGCACCGGCGCGTCGAAACCGAGGAAAGACTGGGAATTGTCGTCGTTAGCCTGGCCAGCAATTACAGTGACAGTTAACTGATCTCCGAATTAAGTTAACTGTCACCCTAATTCAAATCAGGGAATGACCCTAGTTGCAATATTTATAATCCTTTGCCAGACAAATGCGCGCCAATCGCTGCGCTTTATGCACATCCTCGGATGTCATTCTCTTTTCAACAACATCGAGATTTAAACCTGCATCTTTATGTCCTTTTGACGCAGCAATATTCCACCACATATGCGCACTGACATCATCTTCATGCGTTTTATACAAGGAACCGAGATTATATTGTGCTTCGGGAAATCCTTGATTGGCCGCTTGTCTATACCATTTGATAGCGGCCAGGTGGTCCTGGGGCACACCTCTGCCTTCGCGGTAGATTGAGCCCAGGTTGTTCTGTGCTGGCGCATATCCATTGTCAGCTGCTAATCGGTACCACTTGATGGCGGAGCCGTAATCCTGTTCGACATTAAATCCATTGGCGTAAATCAAACCCATTTTAAACTGGGATTCAGTGTCTCCCTGTTTGGCGATTTGGCTGAACTGGGCCGGGGCATATCCCTGTTCCGCCGCTTGATTAAACAAACCGAAGGCTACCTTATAGTCCCGGGTAGTACCCTTGCCTTCGTAATACATCGAACCCAGCATGAACTGCGCGCTATCTTTGCCCTGATCAGCTGCGAGTTGCAGCCACTTGAAAGCGGCCTTGTAGTCCTGTTTAACATTAATGCCTTCGTAATAGGCGATACCCAGAAGATTCTGTGCAGCGACAATTCCATTGCTGGCCGCAGATTCATACCATTTGTGGGCAGCTTCGAGGTCCCGGGGGACCCCTAGCCCTTTTTCATACATATTGCCAACACTGAATTGGGCCCTGGCAACCCCCTGGTTAGCTGCCATCTCCAACCACTTGTATGCCGCCTTGTAGTCCCGGGTACCACCTTTCCCGTGAAAATACATTAAACCCAGAAGGTACTGAGCACGAGTATTTCCCCCGTTAGCCGCTAACTCCCACTCCTTCGCGGCAGTTGCGTAGTCCCCGCTTTGGTATGCACTTGCCCCTTTAGTAAAGTCTGCAAAAGCCGAGGTGCTTTGCTGAAGAAAAACCATGCACGTCATTAAGATGAGCTTTTTCACCAGGCCATCATGCCAAACCGTCAAGTGCTTTGAAAGCCGGGCTTTCTGCAACTATATGCAACTGAGGTGACAGTTAACTTAATTGCAAGGATGGCACAACGGTTCAGAGTGGTTACAATCCAAAGCATGCAGCGAGTTCGAATTCTGATGGTGATCTGTGTTGCCCTGGGAGTTGCCCTGGCGGGCGAATCCGTTGCTGGTGGGCAGCTTGCTCCTGTATCGGTTAACCCCACCTTACCCGCTACGAGTACCGGAGATCCGGGTCCCGGCATGTTTCTGGTGGCCAGTCGGGCGCTGTACGATCCGCATTTTGGAGAATCCGTTGTCTACCTGATAGAGCACGGTGAGGATGGCACACTGGGTCTGATCGTGAACCGATCAATCGATATCAGCCTGTCGGAAGCGGTGCCCGACATCGAAGACGAGCAGGCAACCGCGCATAGACTTTACTATGGTGGGCCGGTCGGACAGTCGATGCTCTTTATGCTGCTACGCAGCGAATCGGCGACAGAGGGAATGGCACATGTTGCCGATGACGTTTATATCAGCACTGATCCACGGGTACTCGATGAAGCACTTGCGACCAGGAAATCCGCGAGCGAGCTGCATTTCTATACCGGGCATTCCGGATGGGGGTCCGGTCAGCTCGAGTTCGAGCTCGCGCAGGGTAGCTGGCATGTCGTGAAAGCCGACACCGATGCGATCTTCTCCGGCGAAACCAATTCGCTGTGGAACTGGCTGATCGAGCAGTTGGAGCCGATGGGCATTGAAGTGGATAATCGACCCTCGCTGCCAATCCTGGCGATTGGATC
>JARFPR010000235.1 GCA_029288195.1 Gammaproteobacteria bacterium
AAAGCTGCCGAGTTCGATTCCTTGCTCGAAACCCTGCAAAGCAATGCCGCCTAAACGTGTTTAATTCATTCAGGCGGAAATAATCCTGATGGCGGGTAGAGTTCCACGCAACTTCATCGATGACCTGCTAAACCGGGTTGATATCGTGGAGGTTATCGACAGCCGCGTACCGCTAAAAAAGAAAGGTCGCGAGTACTGGGCCTGCTGCCCTTTCCACGGTGAAAAAACGGCTTCCTTTTCGGTCAGCCCGAGCAAGCAGTTCTACCATTGCTTCGGCTGTCAGAAGTCGGGTAACGCGGTCGGCTTCCTGATGGACTACGACCACATGGAGTTTGTCGAAGCAATCGAATCGCTCGCCCATTCACTCGGTATCGAGGTTCCCTATGAACAGGGCACGGCACCCACGAAACCCGCCCAGGGACTCGAGTCAATGTACCAGTCGATGGAGCAAAGCTCGCAATACTACGAGGCCCAGCTGAAGCAAACCCCGGAAGCGATCGATTACCTGAAAGATCGGGGTATCAGCGGCCAGACCGCCAAGACATTTGCCATCGGCTATGCACCGCCGGGCTGGAACAACCTGGACGGTGACGAAAAGCAGCTCGTCGAGACCGGCATGCTGGTGAAAAAGGAGAGCGGTAAACCCTATGATCGATTTCGCCATCGGCTGATGTTTCCGATCCGCGACCGGCGCGGGCGCACCATTGCCTTCGGGGGGCGCGTGATCAATCCCGAGGATAATCCCAAGTACCTAAACTCCCCCGAATCGCCACTGTTCCACAAAAGCGATGAAATATACGGGCTTTATGAATTGAAAAAAGCAGTCACCAATATCGATCGCATCTACGTTACCGAGGGCTACATGGATGTCGTCGCGCTTGCCGAACATGGCGTTAACACAGCGGTTGCGACCCTCGGAACCGCGATCAATAATCGACAGATAGAGTCCCTGTTCCGAGTCTGCAAAAACCTGGTGTTCTGTTTCGACGGTGACGCCGCCGGCAAGAAGGCAGCCTGGCGCTCGCTCGAAGAGTGCCTGGCTTCACTCAAGGAAGGACGACTCGCGCGCTTCCTGTTCCTGCCTGAGGGCCAGGATCCGGATAGCTACATTAGCGAGTTCGGCAGCGAGGCGTTTGACCAACAGGTCGACCAGGCTTCCACCCTGACTGAATACCTGTTCGAGACCTTGCTGACAGAATGCAACATCAAGACCCTGGAAGGCCGGGCCCAGTTCCTCGACCGCCTGCGCCCCTACTTTATGCAAATACCGTTACAAAGCCTGAAGGATCAGATTCTGACCGAGGTTGAGCACCGCACAGGACAGCAGATTGATACTCGTATGTTGCGCCTGCTCGGAGAGGATAAGCCGGTTGCAGCGACCGGCAACCGAATGCCCGAGCCACACTGGACTCCTACCCGCCTCGCGATTAACCTGTTGCTGAAGAAACCCGC
>JARFPR010000267.1 GCA_029288195.1 Gammaproteobacteria bacterium
AGCCCCAGTAAGGTTCCACTCAAAAACCAGGTGGATGTTCGCAGATTTTGTAGCATTCGATTCTCCGATAGGGCGCGCTGGCCGAAGTCGTGATTAAGTATTGTAGACCAGATAAGGTCGTATAAGTTGTAAACAGTTCAAAAGTTGGGGCCTGCAAAGCCTAATTCTACGGTAAAGTATTGGAATTTTCAGATTTATACGTATCGTTAGCCGAATCAGGATCAACCCGAGGCAAACTTATTTTCCGCTTTACACCAGCCCGTGGGATTCTGCGGCCTGCCTTTTTTGCGAATCTCGAAATACAGCCCCGATTTGTTCTGACCGCCACTATTACCGATAGTACTGATGACATCGCCCGCTTCAACCCATTCACCGGCGGACTTATAGAGTGACTCGTTGTGACCATAAAGTGATAAGTACGAATTACCGTGGTCAATAATCACCAGGTTGCCGAGGCCGCGAAGCCAGTCGGAAAATGCAATCCTGCCATGCGATACCGCCTTGACCTGGCGACCATTGGGCGCCTCGATCACAATGCCCTGCCAGCGCAGTTCGGACTGTGGCTTGTTGCGACCAAAAAGTTTTTTAAGCTTGCCCTTGACGGGCCAGGCGAGTTTGCCTTTCAACTCTGCGAAGGCCTTCTGTGAAATTTCCGATTCAGGGGCGTCGACAAATATTTCCTCGATCGATTTGATCAGGTTTTGTAACTGCGTGGCCTCGTCCTCAAGCCTGGAAAGGCTTCCGCCCTGCTGCTTTAGTTCTTTGTTGAGCGAACTAATGATCGTTTTGCGTTTACCGAGATCTACTTTCAGCCCCTTTATCTGTGTCTCCAGTGACTTTTGATTCTGCTCCAGCTCAAGTTGTGCCTGGTGTATCAGTTCTTCCGTAGCGATGATCTTGTCGATATTTCGCTGCACGTCATTAATTAAAGCAACACGGGCATTCGAAAAATACTGGTAATAAACCAGGTTGCGTTGTAGCGCTTGTGGATTCTGTTGAGAAAACAATAGCTTGGCCCTTTCCTGGCGACCGAGGGTAAACGCAGCGTATACCTGTTCAGCGAGGTAATCATTCTCCTGGTCAAGCTTTTTTTGATGCTTCAAACGCGTAGCCCGCAATGCTTTGAGTTCGGACTTTTTAGCAGTGATTTTTTTATCCGTCGCGCTGATTTGTTGATTGACTTTGCCAATCTTGCGTTCAACCGATTTAAGTTGTTTGGTATAGCTCGACTTGTTGTCTTCCTTGACATCGATGGACTTCTTTAGCTTGTCAATTTTACGCAGCAGGGTTTTGAGCTGCTTTTCCTTGGCCGACTTGTCGTCTGCCATCGATACCGTGTTAAACACCAGCAACGCAAGCATTAGCGACAACAACAGTTTACCCGGCAACGACCTAGACATTGACTCGATGTTTATTCATAATCATTCTCTAATATTAACGTTTGGTAATACACTTAATCAAATGAAAACTGAACCTATGGCGGTAATTGATGGCGAACAGCTGCTTGAGCGAGCCGCCGATATCGAAATTGCTTCACGCTCGCTCAAGGCCATGTCGCACCCGCTGCGACTGAAAATTCTGTGTACGCTTGGAAATCGCGAAGTCTGCGTGCAGGGTATCGTCGAAAATGTCGGTACTTCGCAAAGTAATATTTCGCAACATCTCGCCATTTTACGGGATAAAGGTATACTGTCGTCGCGCAAGGATGCGAACAAGGTTTTTTACCGTGTCGGTGATGAACGCACGCTGCGACTCATTGGAATGATGCAGGAAGTGTTTTGTACCGCCGACTGAATATTTATCTTTAACGGCCTGTTTTTCCTGCTTTTATGTTAACTCAAATTTCTGAATTTGCGGTCAATCATCCGTATCTGGTGATGGCCTTTGCGGTATTGCTGGCGTTGGTTTTTTTCAATGAAATGAAAATAGCCACCCAGCGTTTTGCGAGCCTCACCCCGGCCGCCGCAGTACAGTTGATGAATAAAGAGGATGTTGTCGTGCTTGATGTGCGCGAACCCTCGGAAACAGTCGGCGGGAAAATCGCCAGGGCGATCCAGATTCCGGTAGGGGCGGTAGCAAAACGCGTCGATGAACTGGAAAAATTTAAAGACAAGACCCTGCTGGTTTACTGTAAATCGGGCGCACGTGCCGGAATTGCCTGCAAGGAACTTAGCAAGAATGGATTCGACAAGGTTTACAGCCTGAATGGCGGCTTGTTGGCCTGGCAGGATGCCCACTTACCAGTGAGTAAAAAATAAACCATGAACGAAACATCAGAAACCAAAAAGCAGTTTGGCATCCAGAAACTTTACATCAAGGATGCATCCTTTGAATCCCCGACATCTCCACAGTCGTTCAGTTTTAAAAAATGGAATCCGAAAATAGAAATGAATCTGACCAACGATCAGGCGCATATCGATGGCGATGTTTACGAAGTCGTGCTAAGCGTTACCCTGACCGTATCGCATGAGGAAACTACCGCGTTCCTGGTCGAAGTTCACCAGGCCGGCTTGTTCGAAATAACTGGATTTGACGATGAGCAAAAAAACATGCTGCTCGGTAGCCAGTGTATGAATATCCTGTTTCCCTACGCCCGAGAGGCGGTTTCGGATTTATCGGTACGCGGAGGCTTTCCTCCTCTGACCATGTCCCCGGTTAATTTTGATGCGCTTTATCAACAACACCTTCAGAAAAAGCAGGAGCAGCAGGGCGAATCCGGTGTACCGCATTAAGCCCGATGACTGAAAACATTGCCGTGCTGGGTGCAGGATCCTGGGGGACTGCGCTCGCGATTCAATTAGCACGTAACGCATTGCAGATCAGGCTCTGGGGCCACGAGCCCGCTCAAATCGAACGTTTGCAGGCGCTGCGCGAAAATACGGACTATCTCCCCGGATTCAGGCTGGCTGACAATATTGAACCGGTTGCAAAGCTCGAACTCGCTGTTACCAATGCCCCTTTTCTGTTAATTGCAATTCCGAGCAAGGGATTTCGCAGCTTGCTGAAAGAAATAAAACCTTTGATAAGTGAAGACCAGGCCCTGTTCTGGGCCAGCAAGGGGTTTGAGATTGAAACCGGTATGCTATTGCATGAAGTCATCGATCAGGAATTGCCGCAACATCGCTATGGCGTGATCTCGGGTCCGACTTTCGCCATCGAGGTGGCGCGCGGACTACCAGCGGCAATCGCCTGCGCGGGTAACGATGCCGGGACCACTGCGGCTTTTGCCGAGCGCCTTCGAGGCCACCATTTTCGTGCTTATACGACCGAGGATATCGTTGGTGTCGAGCTTGGCGGTGCCTTGAAAAACGTGCTCGCGATAGCGGTCGGGGTTGCCGACGGGCTGGGTTTCGGTGCCAATACGCGTGCTGCCCTGATGACGCGTGGGCTCTCGGAAATCATGCGCCTCGGAACCAGTCTCGGCGCCCACCAGGAGACCATGATGGGATTGGCCGGGCTCGGCGATATCATCCTGACCTGTACTGACGATCAGAGTCGCAATCGACGCTTCGGTTTGGCGTTGGGTAAGGGTAAGTCGGTGTCGCAGGCCGAAATCGAAGTCGGTCAAACCGTCGAAGGGCTGCGTGCGGCAAAAGCGATCTATAACAAGGCGCAGCAGCTAGACCTCGACTTGCCGATTATTCAGGAAGTCTACCGCGTACTTTACGAGGGCAAAGATCCCCACGACGCGGTACGCGACCTCGAAAACCGACCCCAGGGCCATGAATAAACTGTCTTATTGACTGAATCCCTGTTGCCTCCAGGCTTCATAGACGGCGATTGCAACCGTATTTGACAGGTTCAAACTGCGCGAGGAGGGTGTCATCGGGATGCGTAGCTTTTGGTCACTATCCAGTGACATCAGAATTTCCGCGGGTAGACCTCGGCTTTCAGGGCCAAATAAAAACGCATCTCCTGGACTGAAAGATGCCTCGCTATAGATTTTACTCGCTTTGGTGCTAAATGCATATAAGCGATTGAAATTATGAGAGTTTATGAATTCCTGGTAACTGTTATAGCGGCTTGTATCGGCCCATTCGCGATAGTCGAGACCGGCGCGCCTCAATTGTTTATCGTCTAGTTTAAATCCCAGCGGTTCGATCAAATGCAACTGAAATCCAGTATTTGCCGCAAGGCGCATGATATTGCCAGTATTTGGCGGGATTTCAGGTTCGAAAAGTACAATGTGCATCATATTGAAATTTATTTTAGCCATTAACTTGAATAAACCCCACTATAGGCTAAAATTTCCAACAGTGACAATAGGTTATGGCGATTACTTTAAGGAAACTCTAGGCTATATCTCGATCAGAATGGAATCTACAACTTTCGCGTATTACCGCGAAAGTTTTCTGTTTGCAAAGGGACAGATGCCTGTTCTTGTGATGCCTGACCCCTAGAGATTTAGTCATAACATTCGGAGTAAGAACGTGGGTCTGTTTTCGACAGCGAAAAACGAGTCTCAAATTGGCGTAGATTTTCTGCACGGTGGCGTCGCCGTAGCACAGGTACAGACCGGGAAGAAAAACCCTGGTGCCATCATCCGTAGCGATTTCGTTGAAGCTGCCGGTACGCCGGCCCAGGTTGAGGCGCTGAAAAAATGGGTGCACGATCACAACCTGCAAAAGACCCCCTGTATTTGCCTGGTTGCCGACGATGACTGCGATATTTATCAGGTCGAAAAGCCCGAGGTCGATGATTCCGAAATGATTCAGGCGGTTACCTGGAAAATTAAAGACCTGATCAACTATGACGTCACCAATGCGGTGGTCGATAGCTATCCAATGCCGGTTTCAAGCAAGAATAAACAGCAACAGGTGGGAGTAGTTGCAGCCCGCGAAACCGTCATCAGTAACTATGTCGAAAGTATCAAGACCTCGGCCCTGGAATTAGACGCGCTCGATGTTCATGAACTGGCACGTTGCAATCTTGAGGTCGTGCAGCGGTGCGCAGATGAAAGCCTGATGGTGCTTACCCTGACCTCGGACAAGGGGTTGCTAAGCGTGTATCACGACACTGATTTATACGTCTCGCGTGAGTTCATGATCGGTATCGATCAGCTGGAACTGGCTGCTAGTGGGGATGAAAGCGTCTTCGATGCATTGCAGCTCGAAATACAGCGTTCGCTGGATTATTTCGAAAGTTTTTACGGCATGGGTACGGTCACCAGGCTGCGGCTGTATCCACAGGTTGAAGCCACCGAAAAAATGGCGATGTATATACAGGATTTTTCTAATTTTGATATCGAATTCCTCAGCTTCCCTGCTGCACATGGCGATTCGGCTATGGATACTCTGACTTCCGGTGATACCGACAAGAAACCGGTACTTGAACAGCAGTGCTTCCATGCTTACTGCGCCGCCTTGCGGGGCCTGAGCCTGTGATAGTCCAGCAAATCAACCTTTACCAGGACCGATTCAGAGAGAAAAAACTCTGGATTTCCGCAACCCAGGTAGCCGCGACCTTGCTGATCTTTGTAGTCGCAGGCGCAATATGGAGTTTCTTGTTGGGTATCGAGCGAGGGCAGGCCGAGCAACAGGGCCGGACACTGAAGGCCGACCAGGGCCGTGTGGCGCTCGAACTTGCAGCTGTTAATGCAGAGCTCGCGGAGTTGCTTGAAGACAAACGGCTCGATAGAAATATCGAAAATACCGCGCGCCAGATTTCGGCCCGCAAGCGGGTACTAAATTTTGTTGAAGCCAACCGGTTTGGATCTGGAGAAGGCTTCTCTGATTACCTGGTCGCGTTGTCCAATCTGCATGTCAACGATATCTGGCTTAACCAGATCCGGCTGACGGAGAATTTTTTGCAGATCAAGGGTAGCGCGCTCAATGCCACCGATGTTCCGATTTACTTCGATAGTTTTGGTAATGAGCAGATATTTCAGGGTAATCGCTTCGATTTATTTCGCCTGAGTCGTGCCAAGGACAGTGACTGGAAAGTGGATTTTGAAATCGCTACCAGTGGTGAATTCGATGAATGACAAGCTGAAACAATACACGCGGCTGTTTAACGCGCAATCTATCCGGGAGCGTGGATTGATCGCACTTTCAGTACTTGTTGTGATCGGTTATTTATGGTGGATCAATATCGCTATGCCATGGATGCAGGAAATCGAGGACCTGCAAGCGACTAATCAGCGTATCGCTCGCGATATTGATAATAACCGCGACACTATTCGCGATACCCGCCAGGCCATCGCTGCAGGAATATACCAGGAGAAAGAAAACCAGTTAGCCAGACTAAGCAAGGACCTGGAGGCGCTCGAAGAGCAACTGCAGGTAACCACTATCGAGTTGATCGATCCGGAAAAAATGTTCCAGCTGATGAATCAGCTGATTTATCGGGATTCACGCCTGAAACTGCTAAACCTCAAACGCCGTGAAGTCAAACCTGCGATTCCCCCGATCAACGAAGAAGAGGTTGAGGAGCCGGGCATCTACCGACACGTACTCGAAATGGAATTTGCTGGTAAATACCTCGATATTCTCAGGTATATGCAGAACCTGGAGCTGCTCGACTGGAAATTGCTCTGGGACGAGATCGATATTGAGAGCGACGAATACCCGAAGGTCACCGTCAAGGTCGTGATTTCGACTTTGTCGACACGCAAGGAATGGGTTGGGATATAAATGCAACGCGTTCTTACAGCTTACCTCCTGGTGGTAGCCCTGCTATCGCTAGGATTACTTGGTGGTGGTACGACGGCGAAAGCAGCGGAACTGCGCGACCCGATGCAACCTCCGCCGTACGCATTGCAGAAATTTCGTCAGGCCAAATGGGCTGGTAAGCCCACAACCCCATCAACAAAGGCGATTAAGCCCCAACAGAAGCCGCTACAACTCACATCAATCCTTTATGCAAGGGAGCGTAAAGTCGCGATCATAAACGATCAGATGCTTGTGGTTGGTGATCGTATCAGGGGTGCCGAACTAGTCGGGTTGACGCGTGCAACAGCCCGCCTGGTACGTAAGGGAAAGGTTATCAATTTGAGCCTGGACAATAATTTAACAGCTGTCAGGAAAGAAGCTGTCGAGAGTGACTTATGATTAAGCAACGCCTGTGTATCATCTTGTTGGCCGGACTTCTAAGCGCCTGTGCCTCGTCACAGAATCGGGAGGTTGCGCAGCAAAATCGGCAAAGCATCGACGATGCGCTGACTGAAGCCGCTGCGGTAGTGATCCCCGATGCAGAATCGCCTCCTGACGAAATCCTCGATCAACTGGTTCCCGGTAGCAGCATCGCTGTACCCGGACTGGAACAGGATCTGAAGTTCGAAAACGCGTTCGATATTTCAGTCTCGAAAGCACCTGCACGACTATTTTTTATGAGCCTGGTAAAGGAAACTAATATCAACATGGTAGTGCACCCGAGTGTTGAAGGCGAAATCTCGCTCGATTTAAAGAATGTGACCGTGGCTGAGGTCATGCAGCTTACCCGTGAAGTCTATGGTTACGAATTCAAGCAAAACGACACTGGCTATATCGTACTGCCTGCGCGTATCCAGTCGAAAATATTCCCGGTTAACTATCTCAATGTGAGTCGTGCCGGAGAATCCTTGATGACCGTCAGTTCTGGCCAGATCGAGGGATCGAATAACCAGGGCAGTAACGATAGTGACAACTCGTCGGCGAACAGCTCGCTAAATTCCAGCAGTATAAGCACCAGTAGCGTAGCAGATTTCTGGGCGGAGCTGCGGGCCACGCTGGTTTCGATTGTAGGCGATGGCCAGGGGCGTTCGGTGGTGGTTGACCGCCACGCCGGACTGGTTATCGTGCGCGCCATGCCGGGAGAACTGCGCGATGTCGAAGACTATCTCAACAACGCCCAGGATAACCTGCAACGCCAGGTAATCCTCGAAGCCAAGGTTATCGAGGTGGATCTTAACGATGGCTTCCAGTCGGGTATCGACTGGGCCGCGATATCGTCCAGCCGCGACCTGGCGATCGGTAACAGCGGCGTGGTCAGGGGCGTTGGCAGTGTGCTTGCGGACGAGGCCGGAGCACCCCTGCTGGACGCGGCAGGTAACGTGGTGCTTTCTTCAAATCTCGATCTCGGCAATATTCCCTATGCCAACCTGTTTGCCGTGGGCAGTTCGTCGAGCACCTTTGCCTCG
>JARFPR010000276.1 GCA_029288195.1 Gammaproteobacteria bacterium
GAAGCTGATCCTGGAAAAGCAAAAGATTAAACCACCACCACCGAAGAAAGAAAAACCCAAGGAAGTAAAGAAAAAAGAGCCTGAGAAGAAGAAAGAAAAACCGAAGGAAAAACCGAAGCCGGAGCCGAAACCGAAACCGAAACCGAAGAAAAAAGAAGTTAAGAAGCCAGACGCTCGCGAAGTCGCCAAGAAAAGCGGCCTGATCGCGTTAAGTGACGAACTCGAAGATTTACGCGAAAGCTTCGCACTTGACGATGTGGTCAAACTGCCACAACAAACTAGCGGTAAGCAGGAAGTCAAAGTGGCCACTGCCAGTGACTTGCTGACCTCGAACGCGCAAAAAACCAGTGGTGGTATTAGAACAGATACCCTCAACCGAACCATAAAAACCAACGAGTTAACACAGCGACAGACCACCCGGGTTGAAAGTAAAATCGAGGCTGACAGTAAAAAGCTTGCCAAGGCATCGTCAACGAAATCCCAGCAAGGAACGGGTGTAAAACGTAGCGCGGATGAAATTGAACGTGTTTTCCAGCAGAATAAGGGTGGTATTTTTAATATCTACAATCGCGCGTTGCGCAAAAACCCATCGCTGGCCGGACAGGTTGTCGTCGAACTGACAATCGCACCTGGCGGGCAGGTGACCGCGGTTAAAATTCTATCCAGCGAGCTGGGAGACGAAGCACTGGAACGCAAACTGATGCTCAAGATTAAAAAATTCAAGTTCAGCAATTCCAGCGTGGCTGAAATCACGGTCACTTATCCTATCGATTTCCTGCCTTCCTGATCCCAGGTGATAACGCCGCTAGTCATCGAAACCCCCCGTTTAAAAATTCGATGGCTGGAGGTCGGCGACGCGGCATTCATTTATGCCCTGGTCAACGACCCGATGTGGATTCGCTACATCGGGGATAAAAATATCTCGAACCTCGAAGACGCCAAAACCTACCTCGAAACGGGCCCGCTTGAAATGTATCGGAATCTCGGGTTTGGTCTAAATCACGTTGCTCTAAAGGAACACGGCACTCCAATCGGCATCTGTGGTTTGCTGAAACGTGAGACACTCGAAGATGCAGATCTCGGATTTGCCTTCCTGCCTGAATTCAGAAGACAGGGATACGCCCTTGAAGCGGCTACCGCGGTCCTTGATTACGGCTGCACCAGGCTTGGAATTGAGCGCATAATCGCTATCCTGGCCCCAGACAACCTAGCCTCAGCAAAACTGCTTCGCAAGCTGGGATTTGAATTCGAAAAAAGCTTTCAAAAGGAACCGAACCTGAACAAGCTGGATCTGTATGTATTCAACAGGTGAATCGCATAGCCCTGGTAATGCTGGCTCGAATCGTTATTAAATCTATGCGACCAGTATTGTCGGGCAACGCAGAGCATTCAGAATGCGAGGTAAATCAGCGTTGTTCTCGTGTTGCGACATGATTGCGCAGTCAAAGCTGGGGCCGGCTCGAGCGAGCAACTCAAAAAGGTCGTCACGATCATACCTGGCCAATTCAAGCTCGCTATCCTTCCCCGCAATTTGTGAAGAAAGCACCGACGACAATTTCTGCCTGGGATCTTCACCGACTAGGGTTAGCTCAATTTTTTCGTGATGAAAGCGACGTAAGACCACGTCTAGGGCGAGCTTTTGACGAGGCGAGTCGTCTAAAATTAACAAGATCTTTCGGATTCCGCGGATTTTCCGAGAGGGTTGCAATCGATGCGACACCGAGCGGCCAAAAATCGTATAGGTCACATCCCGTTCGGATTTTAAGCCAATATCCCGCATGCGCCCGCGGACCGTGTCAAAATGCCAGGCTATTTGCGATGCCTGGGCTTCCCGCTGCAATGTTTGTTTGAATTGTTGCGCTACTGAACGCAGCGAGCGCTGCATCTGGTCGGTACTGGTAGGACGTTCACGCGTCGTTGTCAGGGTTATCTCGCGTGTGCATGGCAATCCTGAGACCTGGAGCAGATCTTCATCTTCTATAAATAATCCCAGCAAACCGGTCTGAACCGATGCTGCCATATCTACCGCCAGATTGACCGTAGTAACAGAGTAATTGCTAACATCGACCGCTAGCATCACCGTTGGCTGCCTGTCGTTTGAATTTTTTACCGTCACTGCTTTTTACCTGAACCGGTTCTGGATTCCCCTTCCCCGTCTTGCCGGGTGTGCTTTTTTTGCATTTTTTGCAGCTTTTCGATGCGCTGTTGCACCCGGTAATTGAAGCTCTTCTGCGGATAAAAACCATTTGCGTCAGGCTTGCCCGGCTCCAGACCCGAGAGCAAATGCATAACGTCTTCGACCTGTTCAGCAAGATAAATACGAAACTCGCCCTTTTTAACCGCTTCACGGACATCCTTGTGCAGCATCAGGTGTACCCGATTGGCCGAGGGAATAATGACGCCCTGTTCCTTGTTTAGGCCGCGGGAGGCACAGACCTCAAAAAACCCTTCGATTTTTTCGTTAACTCCTCCAATTGCCTGGATTTCACCGAGTTGATTGATCGAGCCAGTAACCGCCAGTGATTGTTTGAGCGGAATCTCACCGAGTGCCGATAATAGCGCGCATAACTCCGCAGCCGAGGCGCTATCGCCATCGACCATACCGTATGACTGTTCAAAAGCGATGCTAGCGGCTAGCGGTAATGGTTGATTCGCAGCATAACGATGAGCCAGGTAGGCAGACAGAATCATGACCCCCTTGGAATGGATCTCACCACCCAGTTTGGCTTCACGCTCAATGTCGACGATCCCACTGCGTCCGAGCCTTGCGGTAGCGGTGATGCGTGAAGCCTGGCCAAAGCGATAGGCACCAATTTGCAATACCGACAACGCATTCACCTGGGCAATCCTGCTACCCTCAGTATCGATGAGCTTTATACCGCGCAGAATTTGTTCCTGTAAAAGCTCACGATATCGGTCCTGCCGACGGGTCCGCTTATCGATTGCCTGCTCGACATCTGCCAGGCGTATGATTTTTCTGTTTTTCTTGCCGGCCCAGTAATTGGCCTCGTTCAACAAATCGCGCATGTCATCCATATGCAATGAAAGCTTTTCCGTATCGCCGGCGCTGCGCGAGGCTTCTTCGATAATGCGGCCGACACTCGCTTTATCTAGCGGTCTGGCCCCGCATTTCTGCTGCACCGCTGCAATCATGCGGGCATAGTCAAGCGTGCTTTCGGAATCTCTTTTTGTGGTTTGTGCAAAATCCGCGGAGACTTTGAATAACTGTTCAAACTCGTGATCATGGGACCTCAGCAGGTAGTAAAGCCAGGGTTCACCGACCAGGATCACCTTAACGTCGAGTGGCATCGATTCGGGTTCAAGCGAAACCGTATTGACCAGGCTCAACATCTGTTCCAGCGATTGAATCTTGATTTCCCTGGATTTAAGCGCCCCCTTTAGACCTTCCCATGCAAAGCCATGCCTTAACAGATTATAGGCATCCAGAATCAGGTAACCGCCGTTGGCTCGATGCAGCGCACCGGATTTGATCAGGGTAAAGTTCGTGACCAGGGTTCCCATCTGGGACACATATTCGACCCGACCGATGAGGTTCTGGTAAGTGGGATTGTCTTCAAAAACGATGGGGACACCCGTCGTATCGGTATTATCCAGAATCACGTTGATACTAAAGGCGTGGAACTCCGCGACACGACTTCCTATATTATCGGTTTCCTGGGCCCGCTCCGAGGGAAGAAAAGCATCAACACCCCTGATTGCATTCTCCTTAACCGCTTGCAGATACTCCATGACATCGGCATGGTCACGATAGCTATTTTCCATCCAGGCGATTAACTGCTCAACCGTATGTTGGGTGATTTCCTGGTTCAAAGCCTTGATTTGCTGAAGATGCTCACGCTGAACTAAGGGCATCTCCTGAAGAATGGCCTGCAATTTAATTTGCAGGTCCGCGATTAAAGACTCGATGCGCTGCTTTTCGCTATCCGAGAGTTTTGCATACTCCTGTTGATCAAGCAGATGGCCATTGACCATCGGCCCCATTGTGTAACCGCCCGGCGTACGCATGATGATGATTCCCTTTTCCTCGGCTTCCCGATCGAGCTCGCGGAAAGACTGTTCCTGCCGATCCTGCAATTCCTGCTCGATTTCCTGCCGCCGATTTCGATATTCCTCACTTTGAAACGACGACGGTAACAAGGTCAATAAATCCTCAACCAGGGATTGCATGTCGAGGTGCAATTTCTGACCCATGCCTGCCGGCAATTTCAACAGCCTTGGCTTCTGCGAATTGTCAAAGTTATTCACATAGCACCAATCGAATCGAGCCTCCGAGGCCTGCGCATACCGCGATAGTATCTGTTGCACCAGCTCGTGTTTGCCGAGGCCGGTATCGCCGACCACAAACAGGTTGAATCCCTGCTGCTCAATATCGACACCAAACTCAATCGCTTCCAGCGCCCGATCCTGGCCTAACGGTTGATCCAGCGGCTCAAGATCGTCTGTCGTCTTGAATTTAAACTGCCGCAGATTGCAGGCCTGGTAGAGTTTTGTGTGATTTAGTGAAACGGGTTTCTTGCTCGCCATACGCCAATACTCGCGTAATCACCAGGAACAAATACCGACCTGGATCAATTTAACCTGCAAAATGCAGAACTTCGTTCGTTACAAGATCCCCGCTTTCGCGGTAACAAGGGATGACGACAGGATCGGCAATTACATCGAGGTTCGAGGCGAGCAAA
>JARFPR010000304.1 GCA_029288195.1 Gammaproteobacteria bacterium
ATCGCTCTCGGCGATACCGTAACCCTCGTCGCTAACCACAATTTCGATACTGTCCTCGGTTTCGCTGGCGCTCATGCTGATCTTGCCGCCGGGCTTGCTGTACTTGATGGCGTTGGTCAACAGGTTATTGATCGCAATGCGGAACAGGTCCTTGTCGATATAAACCATGCTCATCTCGCGCGGGATATCGAGTTCGAATTCGCAGCACTCTTGCTTTGCCTTGGTGATATTAGTGAAGGTGTCTTCGAGGAACTCATGCATGCGCACGTGCTTGCGTTGCGCAACCACGCCGCCCAGCTCGTACTGGTTGATGGCGAGCAGATTGTTGATCAGGGTCGACAACCGCTCGACCTCGTCGTGAATCACGTTTACCGCCTCGATACGATATTCCTCGTTATCGGCACCCTCGGTTAGCAGTGACTCGCTATACATCGACAGCACATTCAGCGGGGTTTTCAATTCATGCGATATGTGCGAGATAAACTCGGTCTGGCGCTGGCGCATCAGGTGAGATTCGGAGACGTCGCGAATTACCACCAGGCGACCCAGGATCTTGTTTTCATTATTGGGCATAAACAACGGGTATACGCTGAACTGCAGTGATTTTTCACTGTTGTCATCGAGCCTGACCTGGACCGTATCCTGGTTAGCCTGCAGGTTCGACTTGACGTCACTAAAGGTCAATAGTGGAACGATCTCAGGATTGTTACACCACTCGCGGGTTTTCTTGCCCAGCAACGCGCTCGCCTCGACCCCGAGCAAGCGTTCGGTCTTACCATTGGCATAGCTGACTTCGCCCGCTTCGTCGATGACCATGACGGCGTCCGGAAAATTCTGCAGGATGGCTTCCACACGATTACTTTTGTAAGTCAGTAGCTTGCTCGACATCGTCAAGTCTTCGTGTTCCTGGTTGAGCACTTCGAGCTTGGTCTGGGTGGCATCGATGTAGCCGCTGACCTGTTCCATGAAATCGTTCAACGCCTGGCTCGGTGGCATGGCGATCTGGTCAACACCACCCTGGTCGGCTAACTCTTCAAAGCGCTGGCTGATATCTTTAAGCGGTTTGATTTCACGACGCAGCATGAAGTAAAAGAAAGGCACCAGCAGGAATATCGGCAGCATCACCGACGCCAGGAAAGGCATTTCGCTATAGCTGATTCCGAAACCGGGTCGCAAATAACCCAATCGGACAAAACCTTTATGTACGCCCGCATCAAACACCGGGGCATAGGACTCGATGAATTCTACCCGGCTGTCTGCATCATTCTCGGGCAGAACGCGTTGCCCCAGCCAGCTGGTCGGTTCGTTGACAATATCACCGGGCGGCACAATAACACCGGAACGGGTAACTTCGGTTGCCACGGCTCCGCCGATGTCAACCACCGCGCCGTAGGCAAAGTCGGGATTACTTTGCCCCTGCTGGAGCACCGCGAGTAGACCTTTGGTGCCGGTCTGCGGCACCAGTTCGGGCCAGGACATGCCACCCAGCAGGCGCACCAGCTCAAGTCCCTGCGCGCGCGCCAGGTCCTCGCGATTACTGCGTTGATAATCGAACAGAATATAAACAGTAGCAACCATGACCAGCAGGGTCGCGATAATCATGGTTAAGCCAAATCGTTGGTTAATTTGCATAGTCCAATTCTTTATTATCAATAGCGCGTATCTATTGACCTCTGGTTTGCCCACGCGCCACGGCGAGTTGCCGTGACTCTATAAAGTGTTATCGGTAGAAATCGGGATAAGTTAAGGACTATCTGCACCTGAACACCCGTCATTGCGGCCCCCGAGC
>JARFPR010000325.1 GCA_029288195.1 Gammaproteobacteria bacterium
TACATGTTTTCGCTGCCGCTAATGATAGAAAAGGATATGACCGCGTGGCAGGCATTGGAAGCATCGCGCAAGGCTGTCACCCGGATCTGGTTTCGTGCCACGGGATTTCTGCTACTGGTAATGCTGTTGGTAATGCTCGGCATGATTCCGTTAACCATTCCATTGATCTGGATAGTGCCCTGGGTTTCTCTGGCCTATGCGATGATTTATTTCAAACTGTTTGGTGCCGAGGCCCGAACACTCGCGGATTAAGGAAAGTTATTGCTGGATACACGTTATCGGGTCGAGATTCCTGGGGGTATCAACCTTGAAGCCCAGGTAGTAGGGCCTGTTCCCCGATTCTTTGCTTTTGCGATCGATCTTGGCATTCGCGGCATTATCATATTGGTTTTATCACTTCTCTCAATCCCGCTCGGCAGCGGCGGTATGGGCGGCGGTTTTTTCCTTATTTTCCTGTTCGCTATCGAATGGCTATATCCAGTGCTATTCGAGGTATTTTCACGTGGGCAAACCCCGGGTAAGAAAATGCTCAAGATATCTGTCATCAAAGACGATCTAAGCCCCGTGACACTGGGCGCTTCAATGGTGCGTAACCTGTTACGCACGGTTGATTTCCTGCCTTTGTTTTACCTCGTCGGGTTGGTCACGATGCTGTCAAATCAGCGTTTTCAACGCCTGGGTGACCTCGCTGCCGGAACCCTGGTGATTAGTGTGCCCGAGTCGGCAAAACCCGCGGCAATGCAGGAGGTAGTGCCGCTGGCGCCTTCAACCTCGTTACTGCGCCCCGAGCAGACATCGATTATCGAGTTTCTGCGGCGCAGTAACCAGCTGTCCGAGCCCAGGCAGCAGGAATTGGCGAGTATTCTCGAGGGTATTACCCATGAAAAGGGGGATAACGGAGTAGAACAGTTGCGGCGTATCGGAGCCTGGTTCCTGGGGGTTCGATGAAACAGCAACTTTTCGAAACCCAGCACCAGGCCGTGTGGCAACAAATCGAGGATTCACTGGAAAAGCCGACGCAGGGTGATAACAGCAAGGTGCTGGCTGAAAATTACCTGCTGTTGTGCCAGCACCTGTCGATTGCCAAGGAACGTCTTTACGACGCGGCGCTGGTAGAGCGCCTGAATAACCTGGTGCTCGGGCTGTATCGCGAGCTATATCGGTACCGGTCAGAAACACGGCTCAATATTTATGCTTTTTTTAAACGTGATTTTCCGCTCGCAATCTACCGCCACCGCTATTTCATCCTGGTTGCATTGCTGGTGCTGGTGTTGCCCGGCCTGGTCGCCGGCCTCTGGACTTATCTTGATGAAGACGCGGTCTACAGTGTTCTCGATGGGCCCGAGGTGCGCCAGATTGAACGTATGTACGATCCCGAGGCACGTAAAATCGGTCGCGAACGCGAGGCCGAGACCGACGTGTTCATGTTCGGCTTTTACATCAAGAATAATATCAGTGTCGCTTTCCGATGCTTTGCCGGCGGCATGGTTATAGGGATCGGAACCCTGCTGGTTTTGTTTTTCAACGGCATGTTCATGGGCAGTATCGCAGGACATTTAACCCGTCTGGATTATGTCGACACTTTTTACCCGTTTGTCGTCGGTCACGGCTCGTTCGAGCTTACCGCAATCGTGTTTAGTGGCGCGGCGGGTTTAAGGCTTGGCTACGCGATCCTCAATCCGGGACACTCGTCGCGACTCGATTCGCTGCGCAGGGCGGGCCGTGACGTGGTGCCCATGCTATACGGCATTGTCCTGATGCTGGTCATTGCCGCTTTCCTGGAGGCTTTCTGGTCTTCGAGCACCAGCCTGTCGATTGGGGTCAAGTACACGGTAGGTGCAATTTTGTGGGCATTGGTTTTGCTGTATTCGTTTTCAGGACGTCGTCATGAATCTGGATAAGCTGCAGGTCAACGCCTGTCTGCGTTCAGGCTGGCAGGCGGTCGATCTCGGTTTCCTGATGGCGCGTGCCTGGTGGCGGCAAATTTACCTTGCCAGCCTGCTGCCGTTGCTGCCGCTGACTATCGTGCTATTGCTTGTGTTTTGGCAAAACCCTTTATGGTCACTGCTATTTATCTGGTGGCTTAAACCCTTCTGGGAACGTTTACCACTCTATATCGCCAGTCGTATGTTGTTCGATGAAGAACCGGATACCTGGTCCAGGATGAAATCGCTGCCGTTGAAAGACGTTTTGCCATGGTTATTATGGCGGCGTTTTTCGGTGCAGCGTGCTTTCGATAATCCGGTCACAGTACTCGAAGAGTTGAAGGGCAAGGCACGGCGCGAGCGTTTGCGCATATTGCACGGCAGGTATACCGATGTCGCCCTGGGTAATCAACTGGTCTGCTTTTGTTTCGAATTACTGGTCGCATTCGGCCTGGTCGTAATGCTTGATTTCTTCACCCCGGACACGCTTGGAATCCGGTACTACGACAACTTTGATGATCTGACCCTTGCCGGTGAGAGGATTTATACCCTGGCTGGTATCGCCGCGATAACCCTGGTTATGCCGTTCCACACCATGGCGGGTTTTGCACTCTACCTGAACCGCAGAATCGAACTCGAAGCCTGGGATATTGAAATCAGCTTTCGCAACCTGGCTAATCGCAAGCAGCGGGCAAGTTCACAGAGGGCGGGATTGGTCTCGACAATTGTGCTCGCCGGGCTGGTGACGTTAACGATTCCGGCCACGGTTGACGCGGCGACCGAGCATGATCATGAATCGGCCCGGCAACTGATCGAATCGGTGTTACAGGGTCAGGACTTTGGCGAGGAAAGAATAATCCGCAAATGGCGGTTCAAGGGATGGAGTGAAGCCGACGAGGAGGCGTTTCCGGAATGGATAATCGAATTCCTCGAATGGCTGGAGCAATTCAAGGGCTGGGCAGAGGTCCTCAGCAACATCGCGGCCTGGGTCAAGGTACTGTTGGTGCTGGCATTTGCCGGGCTGTTGTTTTACCTGTACAGGCGTTATCGAGGACCCCTGTCCCGGCTGGGAAGGCGGCAACCAGAAACGACCGCCCCGGAAGTATTATTTGGTCTTGATGTAACGCCTGAGAGTCTGCCGCCAGATGTGCCGGTGAAGGTGATGGCATTGTGGGCAGAAGGTGCTTACCGGGAAGCCCTGAGCCTGCTGTACCGGGCCTCGCTGTCACGCCTGATTGATAAATATGAACTCGCTTTTCGCGCCAGTCACACCGAGGCCGAGTGTGCTGCCCTGGTCAGGGCTCACGGAATTGACTCACTTAGCGAATACTTCTGGCAACTCACCAATGCCTGGCGCCGGCTCGCCTACGGACACCAGTTGCCGCAAAGTGAAACCATCAAGGGCCTGTGCGATGGTTGGACCGCGGAGCTATCCGATGAATCGCAATAGTACTTATGTCAAGCTCGTGCTGGGGCTGGTTTTGCTTGGCCTGGTCGGTTGGGGTTTGTATGTGAGCATCGAGTTTTACGAGGAAACGGA
>JARFPR010000326.1 GCA_029288195.1 Gammaproteobacteria bacterium
GGGCGTTACGCGAGGTAGCTCTCTACAACAGGCTGGTAACCATCCAGTCCCGCACTATTGAATTTTGATCTGATTTCACCGAGCACCTGATCGTTATAAGGTCGCGCCGGGAATCTTCCCCAGACCGGCGTTGGCCATGCAGGGTCCGTGCTATAGCGGACAATATGGTGCAGATGCAACTGCGGAACCTGGTTACCCAGCGCCGCCACGTTAAGTTTCTGGCCCTCGAACGCGCCCATGATGAATTCGGACAGCCGGCAGGACTCATCGAGCAATTGCTTGCGATCGGCCGAATCGAGATGGTATATCTCACGAATATCCTCACGATCGGGCACCAGAATAAACCAGGGATAACTGGCATCGTTCATCAGCAGCAAATGACATAGCGAAAATCGACCCAGGACGATGCAATCCGCGCTTAACTGAGAATGTATTGCTGCCATAAATGCCCCTTTTTAAGCTTCGATTTGACCATGCTGACGCTGGCGTTTATTAGCGACACCGGAACGAGGCACAATTTCGAGCCTCGGACTATCCAGGTCGATGACCCCTTTTTGGCCCGACCGTTTGTAATCAGCCAGTAGCGATCTTCGAACCAGCTCCGGTCGAAGCTGCATCTGCTCGGTCAGCGCGATAAACAGTAAAGAAAACAACCGACGCAGCGAAATTTTCCAGCAACTGCCGGCAAGCTCGTACAGACAATCGCTCAGCTCGAGAAAGTTTTCAAACGGACGCTGCGCCAATATCAGCGGCAGCGTATTTTCGAAGCGGCCCGAATTTCCAATCATGTCCCAGAATCTGGCAAACCGGTTAACCCGCTGCATAGTTGCAAAATCGATATCCCGGGTACTCAGGATGTTGTAGGGCGCGGCAGGATTGTAACGCAGCTGGTATGCATCGCTATGTCGGTTAATCGGAGCACCGCGCAGGCGCTTTAGAATCCCAAGCTGGATTTCCTGCGGCTTCAATGACACCAGCTGGTTAAAACTCAGGGCAAAGTTATCCAGTGAATCCCCGGGTAAGCCAAAGATGAGATCGGCGTGAATATGTGCGCCGGTATTTTGCCGCAACCAGCGCAAGTTATCGCGAGTGTTGTCATTGTTTTGCCTGCGACTGATTGTCTGTTGAATTTCGGAATCAAAGGTTTGCACACCGATTTCGAATTGCAGTGCGCCGCTTGGAAAACGCGCTAGCACCTGCTTGAGTTTATCTGGCAGGTAATCCGGAACGACTTCAAAATGCAGGTACAGGTCGCCGTCCATGCGCTGCAGGAAAAACTCCAGTATCGCGATGCTGGTGCTGACCTTTAAGTTGAAAGTACGGTCAATGAACTTGAAATTACGCGCACCGCGCTGATACAAATCATCCATCGCATCGAGAAAGCGAGCCAGTTCAAAAGGTTTAGCGGTTTTGTCCAGCGAAGACAGGCAGAACTCACACTTGAACGGACAACCGCGTGAGGCCTCGACATAAATCAAACGGTTACGAATATCATCGGCGTTGTAGTGGGCATAGGGCAGTTCGAGCTCGTCGAGACTGGCCGCTTTGCCGGCAATGATATTTGACGCAACGGGTTTATTTCCGAGCAGATCTTCGCAAAGTTGACGAAAACTGACCTCCCCCGGACCCGTAATAATGTAATCCACCTGGACAGCGAGATCGGGTAAATCGTCTGCAAAACTGACTTCCGGACCGCCCACAACAATAATTGTCTGTGGTGAAACCTGCTTTAACAGCGCGATGACAGCGGCGGTTTCAATCACGTTCCAGATATAAATGCTGAAAGCTATTATCCTCGGCCCGGGTGCCAGCAATTGCTCAGCAATATCAATGGGCCGCTGTTGAATCGTGAACTCCCTGATTTGGGCAACCGATTGCAATTCACCCAAGTTCGCCAACAAATAACGTAATCCAAACGCACAGTGCATATAGCGCGCATTAAGCGTGGTTAGAGTAATCTGGTTAGTCATTCAGTTGGTTCAACAGCGCTCGGGATCAGCAATGATACCCTGAATCGTGCCAAGAACGGCAGTGTATCGATTATGACGGCACTATCAGAAGACTTTCGTGTATAAGGGATGATTTCGGGAAAAGTGGTGGGGCGTGGGCGGCTCGAACGCCCGACCACCTTATTAAAAGTCATATTCACTTTCTTTTAATTTCAACAAGTTGGTTCCGGTATTTTTGTGAAAACTTTAGATTTTCTCAGTATTTACACAACAAGTTAGGGACTTTTTTTGTGACAGAGATTTAGCTCCATGGCCAGTAAACGAAAAACAGCAACACAAACTAATGGAGCAAAAAGATGGCGAACGGCTGGACACTGGAACGAAAGGCACGACAGGCGAAGCTGATCCAGCAATGGCGACCTTGGGAGAAGTCAACGGGTCCGAGAACGCAGGCCGGTAAAGAGAAGATTTCGCAGAATGCCTATAAAGGTGGTTACTGGAAGCAGTTACGAGAACTAGCCAGGGCTTTGCCAGAGCAGCAGCGACAGTTAGGTTCGTGACTCGCTGGAAGAACTTTCGGGTTAAAGATGCTGACTAGGTTTATTGTCAAAGTACTGATTTAACAACTCGATTAAACCCTTAACGCGCGGAACATTATCATCTGAATCATCCAGATTCACCGTTCCATCAAAAATCAAATGTTGATTCTCCGCCTTATCAGCATATTCCTTAGGTTTTATCTCTTCGGGGTAAAGCATGGGGTAGTCCTCCAAATTCTCAACAT
>JARFPR010000330.1 GCA_029288195.1 Gammaproteobacteria bacterium
TGCGATGATGTCCATCTGGTCTGGTTTGGAGAACGCGATACCGACCGCGGAGAACAGTCCGAAAGAACTGGCGCCAACTTCCAAGTACCAGTACCAGTGGCCGAAGTGGGGATCGTACTACGAATCGAGTGGCAAGAGCGGGGAAGCACCGGACCTGGCGGCGGCACAGCAACTTGTCGATCTACACGACCAGTGGATGCGCGCCATTACCCACGAGCAGCGCGAGTCGATCTGGCACCAGATGCTCGCAATTCATCGCGATCATATGTTCACCATTGGTATTGTTAACCATGTGCCGCATCCCGTCGTGGTCAGCAATTACCTGCATAATGTGCCGCAAACCGGATTTTACGATATTTCCCCGGGCGCCTATTTTGGTATTTATAAACCGGATACTTTCTGGTTTGACGAGGCGCGTCGTTAATGCCCGGCTATATTCTGCGCCGCATTCTGACGATGATACCCACGTTGCTGGTTATCAGCATGCTGGTATTCGTGATTATCCAGTTGCCACCTGGGGATTACCTTGAAAGTCATATCGCCGAGCTGCAAAGCCAGGGCGAATCGGTGGATGAAAATAAAATCCAGTTCCTGCGCGAACAGTATGGGCTCGACAAGCCGTTGGTACAGCAATACTGGGTCTGGCTTACTGGAATGCTGCAGGGCGATTTTGGTTATTCATTCGAGTATGATTTGCCGGTCACCGAGGTGGTCGGTGATCGACTTTTCCTGACCATTATTATTTCGATCGCGACCATCCTGTTTACCTGGATCGTTGCCTTTCCGATTGGCATTTACTCCGCGACCCACCAGTATAGCTGGGGCGATTACGGATTATCCACGCTCGGTTTCCTCGGACTTGCAACACCCAACTTCCTGCTCGCGCTGGTGATGCTCTATTTCGCCAATGTTTACTTCGGCACCAGCATTGGCGGCTTGATGGATCCGGAATATATCGACGCCCCGTGGAGCCTGGACAAGCTGGTTTCAATTCTCGAGCATCTGTGGATTCCGGTTATCGTTATCGGCACCTCGGGAACCGCCGGCATGATCAGGCGCTTGCGCGCCAACCTGCTCGATGAGTTGCAAAAGCAATATGTCACCACCGGGCGAGCCAAGGGTCTGCCACCAGGCAAGCTGTTAACCAAGTATCCGCTGCGCGTCGCGCTAAATTTCTTCGTTGCCGATGTCGGCAACCTGCTGCCTACCGTCATTTCCGGTGCCGAGATTGTCGCCGTGGTGATGTCGTTACCAACCACCGGACCGATCCTGTTAAGCGCGCTGCAGAGCCAGGATATGTACCTGGCGGGCTCGTTCCTGATGTTTCTTGCGGTGTTAACCGTGTTTGGTGTGCTGGTCTCCGATATAGCGCTGGCCCTGCTCGACCCTCGAATACGGCTTGGTGGGGGCGCGAGTAAATGAGTACGGATCATTTTGTTTCGCGTGAGCCCTTCGATCCCCATTCCATTGAGACGCTGACGCCGGCGCAGGAAAAGTACTACATGGCGTCGCAGTGGAAGCTGATGTGGTGGAAATTGCGTCGTCATCGCCTGGCGGTTATCTGCGGCGTTATCCTGGCCCTGAACTATGCCACGATCATGTTCAGCGAGGTGATTGCACCCTACAACCTGCATAGCCGTAATACCGAGTTCATCTATTCGCCACCGCAGAGCGTGCACCTGTTCCACGACGGAGAATTTATCGGACCTTTTGTATACGGCAGGGATTATGAGCTCGATATGGAGATCCTGAAGCGTAACTATCCAGAACGAAAGGATGATGTGCAGCCTCTGCGTTTTTTTTGTCAGGGTGACAGCTATCGGTTCTGGGGTTTATTCGAAGCCCGCTTTCACCTCGTATGCCCCCCCGAAAACGGCACCTTCTTTTTGCTCGGCACCGACCGCCTGGGGCGCGACATGTTTTCGCGGATTACCTATGGTGCGCGGATATCGCTGACCATCGGCCTGGTTGGGATCCTGATCAGCTTCTCCCTGGGAATCCTGATCGGTGGCCTTGCCGGCTACTACGGGGGTTGGGTAGATGCCACCGTGCAAAGAATCATTGAGGTGATTCGTTCCTTTCCGGAGCTGCCACTGTGGATGGCCCTGTCCGCGGTATTACCGGTTAACTGGAGCCCGATACTGATATTTTTCGGCATCACCGTGATCCTGGCCATGCTCGACTGGACCGGCCTGGCGCGCGCGGTGCGTTCGAAATTACTGTCGTTACGCGAAGAAGATTATTGCGCCGCGGCCGAGTTAATGGGTGCAAAGCCCGGGCGTATCATCGGTCGACATCTATTACCTGGATTCATGAGCCATTTAATCGCGTCGGCTACGCTTTCGGTGCCGGCGATGATACTCGGTGAAACCGCGCTGAGTTTCCTGGGACTCGGTTTAAGACCACCGGTAACAAGCTGGGGTGTGCTATTGAACGAAGCACAGAACATCAACGTGGTGGCGCTGTATCCCTGGTTGCTATTCCCGGTGGTGCCGGTAATCCTGGTTATCTTAACCTTCAACTTCTTTGGCGATGGGTTACGAGACGCGGCAGATCCTTACAAGTAATCGATGCCGGTCGGATTTCATCAGCGCGACTGTTGCCCTCTATGTGAATCAACCAGCAGTAGAGTCCTGTGCGAAATCCCCTATCATGATCAACGACTCGTAACCTTCATCGGACAGTTCTACCGGGAAAGGGTGCCGCTAGAGTCATTGGAATCAGCGAATTACCGGGTTGTCTTTTGCACAAATTGTGATTTTATCTACCAGGATCCTGTGTTGAACGAAACCGGGATGCAGGCGCTTTACGTAAACTGGATTGATCAGACGCAGAGCCTGCAAAAAAAACAAACTGCAAACTCCAGGCTATACCGCCAATATGCCGGACAGATACATACACTGTCGAGATTGTTTAGCAAAAGGCCCGATCAGATAAGAGTTCTGGATTTCGGTATGGGATGGGGGTACTGGAGCCGGATGGCACAGTCGCATGGCTTGAATGTCGTCGGCTATGAATTGTCCGCACAACGTGTCGAACACGCACGAAAAATGGGAGTAACGGTTGTTGAAGACCTGTCCATGGCCGAAGATGATTTTGACTTTATCTATGCAAACCAGGTGTTTGAGCACTTACCCAATCCAGTGCAAACCATGCAGACACTGTGCCAGCGTTTAAAGCCGACCGGTTTTGTCTATATCCGCGTGCCGGATGGTCGGGGTGTCGCCAGCTGCCTGGCGCAGCGGGGTTGGACTCCCGACCTCGACGCGATTCATCCACTCGAGCACATCAACTGTTTTACCCGACAAACGTTAATAGCGCTTGGCGCGAGAGCAGGTTTGAAGCCCTTTAGCCCACCACTGCGTCTAAGCTGGGACGGTTTGTGGGGAGGCATCAGGCGTGAAATAGTTGATCGCTGGTTTACCACGCACCTCTTTTTCAGTCGCCAGGACTAACCTCTACTAGAAGTTACTCCGAGGCCAGTAGATCCTGGAAGTGATCGTTCTTGTCTTTCATCTCGGTAAACGAACCGCTGTCCAGTATCTTGCCGCGCTCCATCACCATGACTGAGTCGAATTGCTCGGCTAGCTGAACCCGACCCAGGACCCAGAGAATTCCGCGACCCTGCATCGTTTTTTTAATGTTATTTATCAAGCGACGATGACTCGCTGGATCCAGGATGGACAAGGCTTCGTTGATAACCAGAAAATCGGGCGCTTTGAGCATGACTCGCGCGAGCCCCAGCTTTTGCCGCAGAATTGCAGACAGGCGACCACCAGCTACACCGACCTCGTAGTCGAGTCCTGCAGTGATGATTTCGTTGCGCAGGCCCAGGGTTTCGACCACGTCGGCAATTAGCGCGTTGACCTTTTGCTGACCGTGTGCCTGTCCGTATGCCAGTTTGCCAAACAAGATATTATCCTGCACCGAAATACGCGGGTTATAACGGGATTCGTCGAAAAATTCGATGCCAAGGTTCTCGGTTGCAGCAAGCTCGTGGATCCGGCGTCGAGCTTCGAGAATGGTCTGCTGGATTGACTCGGTTATCAGGCCGAGTCGATGTCGTGCCACGATAAGCTTGAACGGCAGCGACATCAGGCGACGTTTTTCATGTTGTTGCAGATTTTCGAAACCGCCTTGCCTGGTTTTTTGCAACAGTGTATTGAACTCAGGCAGGTCGTCAGCAGTGATGAAGCTGAACTGATCGAACAGCTCGCTGTCGGGTTCGACGTCGGAAAACAGATCAAGCATGATTTCGGCAATCTGCATACCGGCCTGCAGAAATTCCGTGTCGAGAGAGAATTCTCCCAGCACTTTGTGTATCGTTGGGTTTTCAATCAGTTGTTCATCGTTGATTGATTCACCGTAAACCGTTCCGAACAGCAGGTTTTCGGATACGGTCATATTGAGATTGTATTTTTCGGTATCAAAAGATTCGACCAGGCGCGCATTCTCAGGCTCCATGAACTTGTCACGAAGTTGTTTACGCGCCTCCATGACTCGGTTGGTCAGGTCAGGACTCCGCGCCGGATCCACATAGGATAGTAAACCGAACTGATATATTTCATCATTCAGTTCGACACATTCGAGAATTTCGATGATGCGTGTAGTCAGTTGTGCGGAATTTTCCAGGCCTAGTGCAGCAGGGTCAATCCAGTCGTCGTCGTAGCGATGAGGGGTGTTACCAGCCTGTTGAGAGAGCAGGCGTTCATGTTCGAGTTCCTTGTCCTGTCCGCCACCTTTTTTGCCTACCGGCTGATGCTTGAGGGCGTAGCAAAGATTATCGTAAATCGTGCCGTTAAACATGTAAGCGCCGGCACCCACATATCCGAGGTGTTTGCCGGTGATTGACTCGGGCATATCGGCCATTTTCAAGTCCCCGATGGTAATGCTACCCGCGCTAGGATTAACTAACCTCGACATCAGGAAGGCTAGTTCATCCTTACCGCTATTACCCAATCCAACTACGGCCTGGTGTTGATTGATCGGTATCTTGCAGCTGGCGCCATCAATACTGAAATAGAGGCCGTCTTCGCTGTAGCGAATGTTATTAGCCTGGATTTTATCATCCGGTAATTGATGGAGCCCGTGCTGCTCGTCGATGATTTCAGGGGCAAGCATATTCTCTGGATTGAACTGCTGGATGATTTGGGTATGTTTTACCTTGATATCTTCCTTACGCTGATAGTAGCGCAGCAATTCCTTCCACGGACCCGAAAGATCCTTGTAAGCGACCAGTACCGCGACCATTGAGCCGATAGACAAGTCGCCGCGCAAGACAAAATAACCCCCAACGGAATAAAAGAAAAAAGGCGTCAGCTGCGCAATAAAATTGTTCAGAAACTTGATAAAAAACTTGCGTTTGAAAATCGCGAAACGAATCAGGTAGATTTTGCCCAGGCGCTGGCCAATGTGGGCGCGTTCAAAGTGGCTGGTATCGTTGGCGTGAACCTCGCCGATGCCGGAAACCGTTTCACCGATACGGGCGGAAAGATTACGTGCCGTTGCAACTCGTTCCTTCGACAGTTCGTTGACGCGTTTCTGTAAGCGAGGGATTACGTAGAGCTGGAAGGGGTAGAGAGCAATAGCGGCAAGGCCCAGAAATACATCCTGCTCAAAAATAAAAAACAGGTAGGTTAACAGGATGCCACCCTGGAAAACCGGTAAGGTGAAAGACTCGCCGATAAATTCGCCAAGGAGCTCGGTTTCCGCCATGATCATCGGAATCAGCTCTCCTTGCGACACCCGTTTAAAATGCGGTATTGGAAACCGCAGAATGCGTTCGTAAAGCTCGAATCTGAATCGACGCAGCACGCGTTCACCGAGCGCGCCGCGGTATACGTTTAAAATATACTTGAGTAATCCGCTGACAAGTACGACCAATAAAAAGGCGAAACTGAGTATGAACAAATACTCAAGCCGATCAAATTCATAACCGAACATCCCTGCAGGGAGGTCCATTCCTTCGAGCAGGTTGATTATTCTTTTGGGGAGTTCGAGCGTGATATAAACCAGGGGCAGGGAGACCAGCGACAGCAGTATCAGTAATATCTGATCTCTTTTGCTGTGTTGGAGTATGTACCTGTAAAGCGATGGTTCCATAGGTGCCCGATTTGCGGTTCTAATCTTAGCCTGGGGTTGGTAGCACGACATTCCCTGCCGGTGTACTATCGCGCATCATTCGATTTATATCAAATACAGGTTATGCCACCCAGGCTAGCAATTGTTTTAAAGGGCTATCCCCGCTTATCCGAAACCTTCGTCGCCCAGGAAATCAGGGCACTGGAATTGTGCGGTTTCGAGCTTTGTATTATCTCGTTGCGTCATCCCTATGATCCTGACACTCATCCAATTCATGCCGAGATTAAAGCGCCGGTCTATTACCTGCCCGAGTATGTACACGACGACATCCCACGTGTGTTGCGAGCCTGCCTGTCGGTCTGCTGGAAAGCGGGGTTCTGGTCCGCCCTGGCAACCTTGTTGCGAGATTTCTCACGTGATCCCACACGCAACCGGTTGCGACGGTTTGCGCAGGCGCTGGTGGTGGCGCATGAAACTCCTGATTCGGTTGTGCATTACTATACCCATTTCATGCATACCCCCGCGTCGGTAAGCTACTATGCCAGTAAGATTAGTCGCAGATCCTGGAGTGTGTCGGCTCATGCCAAGGACATCTGGACCATTCCCCGCTGGGAGCTTGGCGAAAAGCTGGCCAGCACCGACTGGGTGGTTACCTGTACCGCGGCGAACCAGGAATACCTGTCGGGTTTTGCAGTCCATGGGGAACGGGTAACGCTGCTGTATCATGGACTGGACTTCGCTCGTTTCAATTACAAACAACAAACCGTTTCGATGCATGATGGTAGTGACCTGGTCAATGAAGTTCGGTTGATTAGCGTCGGCCGTGCGGTCGATAAAAAGGGTTATGATTTTTTATTAGCTGCACTGGCGATGCTGCCGGCGACTCTGCATTGGCGGTTTGTTCATATCGGTGGTGGTGAATTACTCGAACAGCTACAGCGGCAGGCGCAAGAACTGGGTATCGATGAGCGCATTGAGTGGATGGGTGCATTGCCACAAACCGAGGTTCTGGCTCAATATCGTGCAGCCGACCTTTTCGTACTGCCGAGTAAAATTTCTGAGGATGGCGACCGGGATGGTTTACCTAATGTGTTGATGGAGGCGCAAAGTCAGAAGCTGGCCTGCCTGTCGACCAATATATCGGGCATTCCGGAACTTATCATTCATGCCGAAACCGGGTGGTTGGTTGAGCAAAAGAATTCCGCGCAACTAGAACAGGCGCTGGAAAAGTTGATTCGGGATCCCGAATTACGCAATCGACTGGCACAGGCAGGATTGACCCGGGTGCACCGGGAGTTTTCGATGGATCGGGGAATTGACACCCTGGTTGGCAAATTAAATGAATCGCTCGGTGACGGTTACAGGATATGAAACTGGCTTTGCTTCGACATGCAGTTACCGACTGGAACCTCGAGAAACGGGTACAGGGACGGATCGACAAGCCCCTGTCCGATCTCGGTAGACAGCAAATCCAGCAGTTGTCGGTGCCCCCGGAAATACGAACCTATCGTTGGTTCTGCAGTCCTTTGCGGCGCGCCATCCAGACAGCCGAGCTGCTGAATCTAGATGCCGTCAACATTGAAGCGGCGTTAATCGAGATGAGCTGGGGTGACTGGGAAGGGGAGATCCTGAAACCATTGCGTAAACGCCTCGGTGACGAGATGCGTATCAACGAGAGCCGGGGGCTCGATTTCTGTCCGCCGGGCGGGGAAAGCCCGCGCCAGGTTCAGGCCCGCCTGCAAACCTGGTTGCGCAAGATTGCCAGTCAAGAACAGGATACCGCGGCGGTGGTGCACAAGGGTATTATCCGTTGTATTTATGCGCTTGCACGTGATTGGGATATGTGCGGCGAGTCCCCGATCGACTTCGCCTGGGATGCACTTCACCAGTTCGAACTCTCTGCCGACGGTAAGCTGCTCGACAGCTACCAGTCCATCCCCCTCCTCAAAACCTGA
>JARFPR010000335.1 GCA_029288195.1 Gammaproteobacteria bacterium
CGCCTGGGTAGCCGCTGAAATCGATACCAGGTATTCGATATCGTCCGGGTACTGCATCGCATAAGCGATGGATGACATGCCCCCCATCGACGAGCCTACCGCCGCATGCAATTTCTCAACACCGAGTTCACGCATCAGGTAATACCCGGAACTTGCAATATCCTCGACGGTCACGTCCGGAAAATCCGCACCATACAGCTGATCGGTGTCGGGATTAATCGACCCCGGCCCGGTACTGCCGTAACAACCGCCCAGGGTATTGGCACAAACCACGTAAAACTGGTTGGTATCGATGGCCTTGCCGGGCCCAATCTTGTACTCCCACCATCCTGGTGAAGCATCCTGCGCAGACGACGCGGCAGGCGCGCTAGGCGACAGCCCGGTGAATATCAATATCGCGTTATCCGCCGACTCGGAAAGGGTGCCCCAGGACTCGTAAGCAAGCGTTACCTCGGGCAGACAGCCACCGCGCCACATCTTGAGACCGTCATCGCCCAGGTTTCCGAGCGTTACCTGCCGGGTAGCCTTGGTGGTAAAGCTATAAGCATTTTCTTCATCTGCCATAGACGGGGCCTTTGATCATTTTTTTTCGATCGGCAGGGTTGCTTGAAATATCCAGCATCGGTTGCAGCGCGACGCGTGCATTATTCGCGACGTCCGACTGACCACGGTTTCGTTCAGAGATGTGTAGGACTGCAGATCAATTGCGGTTTCGGCCACGATTCACACTATTTGTCAGACGAATAAAAATTCTATCATCTGCTGTATCTGCTGCCAATCGCGCTAATTGTCGCCCTGCGGTTTACGCAACCGAATCGATAGCTCACGCAACTGTCGCTCGCTCACCTCGGCAGGCGCCTGGGTCAGCAAACAGGACGCGGTTTGTGTCTTCGGAAAAGCCATCACGTCTCGAATCGAGCTGGCGCCAGCCATCAGCATGACCAGGCGGTCGAGGCCAAAGGCGATTCCGCCATGCGGCGGACAACCGTATTTCAGGGCGGTAAGCAGAAAACCGAACTTTTCCTCTGCTTCCTGCTCCTCGATTCCAAGTAAGCTGAAGACTCGATGCTGCATCTCCAGGTTGTGTATCCGCACCGAACCTCCACCGAGCTCGGTCCCGTTCAGAACCATGTCGTAAGCTCGCGACAAGGTGCCGCCAGGGTCGCCTTCCAGTTGATCCGGACTGTCAGTCGCCGGCGCGGTAAACGGGTGATGCAACGCATTCCAGCGTTTTTCACCCTCGTCGTATTCAAACATCGGGAAATCAACCACCCACAAAAATCGCCAACCCGCTTCAACCAGACCGCGGTCCTGTCCAACCTTTAAGCGCAATGCGCCCAACGATTCGTTCACCACGCTTGCCTTATCGGCACCAAAGAAAATCAAATCACCGGATTCAGCGCCGGTACGTTCGAGGATCGTCTGGATTGCCTCGTCGGGTAGAAATTTCAGTATCGGTGATTGCAAACCCTCGCGACCCGCGGAAACATCGTTACATTTGATATAGGCAAGTCCTCTCGCTCCGTAACGACCAACAAAGTCGGTATAGTCATCGATCTCCTTGCGCGTCAACTCGTTGCCACCGGGCACGCGTAGCGCCGCCACCCTGCCCTCAGGGTCGCTTGCAGGTCCCGAAAATACCTTGAACTCGACATCCTTGAGTACATCAGAAATGGTTTGTAACTCGAGCTTGATACGCAGATCGGGTTTGTCCGATCCGAAGCGTTCCATCGCCTCCGCCCACGACATCCGCGGAAAAACGCTATCGACCTCAGCCGAGAGTACCTCGGTGAACAAGCCCCGCATCATCGACTCCATCATTGCCATGATTTTCTCTTCGTCCATGAACGAAGTCTCGATATCAAGCTGCGTAAATTCAGGTTG
>JARFPR010000343.1 GCA_029288195.1 Gammaproteobacteria bacterium
TGCCGACACCCAACATCAGCAGTGCCGAGTTCACCAGGTACTCACTTAGTACCGTATCGAGTAAATGCTGCCAGACCTCGTTAGTCGGATGGATGATAAAACTCGCGATGGTGAAAATCGGCAAACTGAACAGCAGTGCAACCAGCAGTATTCCGGGTTTCCATAGTCGTTGCAGGTAGGGATAGCTTGCGGTCACGGTAGTCTGATAATTACAACCCAAAGATAGTTAAG
The DNA here is from genome assembly GCA_029288195.1 of Gammaproteobacteria bacterium. Classification (GTDB taxonomy): domain Bacteria; phylum Pseudomonadota; class Gammaproteobacteria. Next base: position 232 of record JARFPR010000343.1, read on the forward strand.
CACGCCAGGTTTCCTTGAAAACCGGCAGTTCCATATTCCTCAATCCAGCTAAATTAACTGGTTTGCATACTCGTTTCAGCGCTAAAATTGTCATCCGTGGAAATAACCCGAAACCATGAGAATACGTACAGATTCTAATGAATATAGATAAGAACGTAAATAATAACAGTTCTCATTCGCATTAAACTATGAATGCCAATCCCGATAATCAAACCCTGTTAAATGAAAATCGTATCCATTGGCAGGGGGTTGTCGATTACCTCGAATCAAAACAGGTCCAGGCCGGGACTTTAAAAAAAATCGAGCGTCTCGCGATCGCGAGCCCCTATGCCTTGCAGCAACTGCATCGCTACCCGGAATGGATTGACGCCCTGCCCCGGCTTGACAAATTTTTGCTTGAAACGGAAATTATGGATCTAGAGGCAGAGGACAAAATTGATCTGCAACAGGTCAAGAAACAATTGCGCCTGTATCGGCATCAAAAAATGGTCGAGATTATTTATCTCGACGTGGTAGGCGCTATCCCGGTCGCAATGACCCTGCGACATTTGAGCGACCTGGCCGATCAAATAATCCGCACGGCCCTGAAGGCCTGCCAACTGCAATTATCTGCAAAACATGGTCAACCGCTGGAGTCTAACGGTGACGCGATGGAGTTGAATATTATCGCCATGGGGAAACTGGGTGGGCGCGAGCTTAATTTTTCTTCCGATATCGATCTTATCTGCAGTTACGACAGCGATGGAGAGCTCTCCGGTTACGGCCAGTTGAGTTACCAGGAATATTTTAATCGCCTGGTAAGGCTAACCAGCCAGGTGTTGAGCGAGGCGACCGCAGAAGGATTCGTTTATCGAGTCGACCTGCGCTTACGACCCTGGGGAGAAGCCGGGCCCGTGGCCCTGAATCACAGTGCACTGGAGCACTACTACCAGCTACACGGGCGCGAGTGGGAACAATACGCAATGGTCAAGGCACGAGTCCTGACCGGTAGCGAAGCCAGCCGCAATTACCTCGCGTCGATGCTTAAACCCTTCGTTTACCGCAGGTATCACGATTATCGCGTGTTTGACGGCCTTGCCGGGCTCAAGCAAAAGATCGATTCGCAGGCGAAATCCGGAAAGATGCGAGTCAATATAAAGGTTGGCCAGGGCGGAATACGGGAAATCGAGTTCTTCGTGCAGGCCTTCCAGATCCTGAAAGGCGGGCGCAATCACCAGTTACAGAAGACCGGGATATTTGCCTGCTTTGATGCGCTCGAGCAAGACGAAATTGTCGATAGCGAAACCATTCAAAATCTACGTGAAGCTTATTGTTTTCTGAGGCTGCTTGAAAATCGCATCCAGATGTACAACGACCAGCAAACCCACGATTTACCGGATAACCCGGGGCAACAATCCCGCATCACCGCAACCATGAACTTTAGCGACTGGAATGCGTTGCTTGCACAACTGCAGCAACATCGCGATCGGGTCAATTTTTATTTTAGCGAGTTATTCAAACAGGAAGACGCATCTGTTGCTGAACCGGTTCTTGACGACAGTTTTGCCGACGCTACCGACGACAGCAGGGAGTGGGAGTTCATCACTAATTCCAGTATCGACAAGGCAGAGGCTATTAACCAACAGCTCAATCGGTTCCTGCAATCGAAAGCCTGGAGCTTTATGTCAGCCAAGGCAAAGCAGCGCTTCGGCACTCTGATGCCGATTTTGATCGAGGCCATTCGACCCAGTGCCAATCCCGATATCCTGTTTGAACGCTTCATGCGCTTGTTTTCGTCGATAGCGGGACGCAGTGTTTATTTTGAACTGCTGTTTCAGAACCAGGCCCTGTTGCAAAAACTCGCATCCCTGTTCGAAAAAAGTGCCTGGATTGCCGGGGAAGTCTCGCAGTACCCGATGTTGCTCGAGCATTTAATCCAGGCGGGTGACCAGGACCGATTCGACAAGGCAATTTTACTGCAGCGTTTGCAGCAGCAGCTTGCCAACATCGAGGGCGACACCGAACTCGAACTTGACAGCCTGCGTTTATTCAAACGTGAGCAAACCCTGGTGATCGCCTGCGCGGAACTGGCCGAGGAGATCGACGCAGACCAGGTTAGCCGCTACCTCTGTGAACTCGCGGAGGTCGTGCTGGAATCGGTTTACCAGTTAGCCGAAAAGGCCTTGCAACAACAGTTCGGCATACCCGAATGCAGCATGGAAGGAACCCGTCGCAAGGCAAATTTTGCGATCGTGGGTTACGGCAAGCTCGGTGGCTTTGAAATGCACTACCAGTCCGACCTGGACCTTATTTTCCTGCACGATTCCGCGGGTGAACAACAGCATACCAATGGTGACAAGTGCGTCGAAAACTCGACTTATTTCGCGCGCCTGGCACAGAAAATTATTTCCATGACCAGCGTACTGACGGCATCAGGCAAACTTTATGAAATCGACTCCAGGCTGCGGCCGGAAGGCTCTTCGGGTCTGCTGGTATCGTCGACGCAGGCCTACCTGCGTTACCAGCTGGAAAAGGCCTGGACCTGGGAACACCAGGCACTGGTGCGCGCCCGTGTGGTCGCCGGTGATCCGGCCCTGGCGCCCGAATTTGATCGCATCCGCGAACAGGTACTCAGGATACCGCGCGACCTTGACAAACTGCGCCAGGATATCGCTGATATGCGGGAGCGCATATATCGTAACAAGCGTCCGCCGGAGGGTGAGCGTAGAGATTTGAAACAATCTCGTGGCGGTATGGTCGACATCGAGTTCCTGGTGCAGTTCTGGGTGCTCGCCGAGGCAAATAATATTGGCTCCGATTGTTTATATTCTGATAATATTGGTTTGCTAAACGAGTTATTTCGGTTAAATCTGATCACCAGTTCGCAATCGCAACTGGTTGAAATTTACCAGGCTTATCATCGGTTGTTGCACGAATCCGTGCTGCAAAACCAGTCCGCCGAAGTCGACGCCGAAGTGATTGCTGAGCAGGCAAACCATGTTATTAACTGCTGGAACGAGTGTTTCAGCTTGCAGGAGAATTGAAAATGTCGATGGATGATCGCGATGGCTTCATCTGGTTTGACGGCGAAATGGTCGCCTGGCGCGATGCCAAGGTACATGTTTTAACCCACACCTTGCACTATGGCATGGGCTGTTTTGAGGGTGTGCGCGCTTATAATGCCGACCAGGGTACTGCAATTTTCGCGCTCGACGCGCACACCTCGCGCCTGCTGGATTCCTGCAAGGTACTCGACATGCCGATTCCTTACGACAAGAAGCAATTGATGGAGGCCCAGGTCGCCGCGGTACGCGACAATAATCTTGAAAGCGCCTACATACGACCGATGGCTTTTTACGGCTCCGAGGGCATGGGTTTGCGAGCTGACAACCTTAGCGTGCACTGCATCGTCGCCGCGTGGGAATGGGGCTCCTACCTTGGCCAGGAAGGACTGGAAAAAGGGATTCGCATCAAGACCTCCTCCTACACCCGCCACCATCCAAATATCGCCCTGACCAAGGCCAAGGCAAATGGGCAGTACATCAACTCGATGGTCGCACTCGGTGAGGCGCTGAAAGATGGATATGACGAGGCCCTGCTGCTCGACCCTGAAGGTTATGTCGCCGAAGGCAGCGGCGAGAATATCTTTGTTATTCGCGATGGCGTAATCTATACGCCTGAAACGACTACCGCGTTAAACGGCATTACGCGCAAGACCATTTTCAATCTCGCGGCGGACCAGGGCCTGGAGATCATCGAGAAACGCCTGACCCGCGATGAAATTTATATTGCCGACGAAGCCTTTTTTACGGGCACCGCGGC
>JARFPR010000379.1 GCA_029288195.1 Gammaproteobacteria bacterium
GAGCTCGAAGAGCTTCTGACCTTGCTAAAACGCTAAATCTAGCGTCAAATACCACTTTATAGACGGGGCGTAGCGCAGCCTGGTAGCGTACCTGCATGGGGTGCAGGTGGTCGGAGGTTCAAATCCTCTCGCCCCGACCAAATTCAAAGCAAAAAATAAAGCCTCTTGCCCCGTGCTCGAGGCTTTATTTTTTGCTTTGAATTTGGGCGGGAAGGTGGAACCGTATCCGAGGTTCACAAAATCGCCGGGAGCGATTTTGCGGTGGGCGCGCAGCGCCCAGCCCGAAGGGCCGAGCGCATGGATGCGCGAGCCAAATCCTCTCGCCGATACAGTTGTCTGACTATGGATATCTAGATCCCGCGGTCGAGCCGCGGGATGACAGTTATTAATGTTGAAAACGAGGGCATGCCACATGAAATCCTCTCGCCCCGACCAAATTCCTCAATTCGAAACTTGCACTCAGCTTCGATCGCCGGGTCTCAAAATTCGCTGATCGACTGGAAAAACGCTTGGGTTTCAGCTTGGCTCGCACCGGCGTCCTGAGCGATATTCATGATTATGGTGCGCAGGTCGCCTTCGGGATTGGCCAGGTGTTCCTCACAGACCATTGCCGCGATCGGACCGAAATGATGCACCGCCGCGGCTTCGATTGCCCGTTTCAAGCGCCCATCTAACTGACGCCGGTCGGACCCCGAACCCTCGCGGTGCGGGATGGCCCCGTTGCGGATTTCGGTCGTTGTAGTATCGTCGATCGTGTCTGCGGTCAGTCGCGACAATATCGCGCTAGTATCGAGTTCTTCCGTGACTGATTGCGAGATATCCAACTCCATGTGGGTAATGATCTTGGCGCGCTCGATCTGCATGATGAATTGCAACGCGTCCATGCCTTTCTTGATGCGGTAGGTCAGCAGGACGATATCACCGTGATCGAAACCAATCTGGAACGAGTGCTGGCGCTCGCTGAGGCCAGTGACGAGGCCGCTGTAGGAATCACGATGGTGGTTTCTCACCATGTCGACAAGATGGTCGTATAAGATCCAGTCGCTCACGGTCGTGTCTGCGATTCAAGCCGGCAGCATCGATCCCGCTGAATCACTATGTGGCTTTCTTGGCCCGGGCGTAAATCCGTTTGAATGCAACCCGCAAGCTGACCTGCATGCGTTGAAAGGAATCGGCAAGCTGGCCAATCTCATCGTTCGATTCACTCTCGATGTTCTGTTTCAGATCGCCATGGCTGATCGTGTCGGCGTGTTTTGCCAGGCGGGTAATCGGGCCAATGATGACCTGGTTCATGACGATCGTCATGATCGCCACCAGCACGACGATCAGTATCAGTAGAGTGATAACGTTGGCGAGGGTGGAGGCGGCCAGTTGCCGCGCCAGTTGCCTTTTCGACACAAAAACCGCAATCTGTCCAATCGATTTGTTGCCGTTGTTGACGTCGTTTTGCGATTTGATCAGGTCACCGGAAATGGCTCCGTTTGATGGCACTGGCAGCCCCGCGGAACTACGTTCACGCGCCGAGAATATCGACTTGCCGCCCTCATCCCAGACTACGATTGCGTGGATATTGTCTTCTAGCATTTCAGCCTCGAGTGTCGAGTCGACCAGGTCCTGGTCGAGGTCCCACATCGGTCCGATCAAGTGCTTGGACAAGCGTTGCGAGGTCACCTGGGCCAGTTTCTCCAGGTCGGCTTCCAGCTGTCTTTGATCGTTGAACGTGTTGTATGCGCTCAACCCCCCGAGTACCAGCGTACAAGAGATGATGATCACGATCACGAGTTTCATGCGAATATTGCTGTACCAGCGAATGCCTTTAGTTGCCATTGTTGATTACCAGTTTCAGGATTACTTGCGTAATCGGTTGACGATGCGATCGAACTCGCCGTTCTGGCGTATCTTTGCCAGCCCGCGATTGAAGTCTGCGATCACGATTTTACCGTCGTCAATATTGCGCGACGCCATCAGATATAGCCCGTGCGTTTCCAGCGGCGGCTCGATGAATTCAACGTCGCCGATGCAAAAGCCCTCTTTCCTCGCTTCGTAACGAAACAGGTCGAAGTTCATTACTGCCATGTCGATGCGTCCGCGGAACAACTTGCGAATATTCAGGTTGGGGAAGCTCGCGATTTGCTTGTTGAGATAATTGGCCGCATCGAATTCTTCGCTGTTGGCAAAACCACGCGAAATGCCGATGCTGTAGGGCGCCAATTCGCCTAGGGAGTCGTAACGAGTAATCCCGAGCCCAGGGCGCGCAATCAGGCCGAGCTGTAGAAAATAAATCGGATCACTGAAGATATACGTTTGTTCGCGTTCCTGGTTGCGGTACGCACCCATGACGATATCGGCCTTACCTTCCTCCACTTCCTTGAGCGCGCGAGTCCAGGGAATGAAATCGACCTTCGAAACGTGGCCGCTGGCACGAAACGCTGCCTTAACGATGGCCGTGGTCAAGCCCTCCTCGGGCAGCTCAGATCCGTAGTGCGGTGCCCATTCGACAGTCAACATGGATATTTCGCGTGCCTGCACCTCCGGCACGAGCACTAAGGCCAGCAGCATTGCCAGCAATGAATTTTTACTAAGCATATAACCTACCCCCTAATTTTATCCAACCACAGACACCATCGCTACGGTCGAGCCCACAACGATCCTGGATCGCGACTGGTATTCAGCTTACGCTGTCAGCCAACAAATCAAGCTCCCGTTCGATCCCTCGATTACGGAAGCGATTGAGATTTTTCGGCAGCGGCGCAAATGGTGACGATTTCCTGAAACCCGAGATTGAATCACCAACCCATCCCGGGCACTCATGGTCCATATTTAGGTCTACCTAGCGATCATGTCGTAACCAGGTTTTTGCTACTTTCCCCAAGTAGTGTACAAAATCATTGCCAGTTCTAGCCGGCGCTTCCCCTGGTAATGGGTGCAGCCTCGTCTTGTCCGGGGGAATATCCGAACTCTTTTTATTGATTAACGCTCTCCTTGATACGCCCATCATTTCCCATCGTTTGAGAAATTCCGCTTGTTTTTCCTGTTCCGGAATATCTTTTGAAATTTCTGCCGCTAATTTGCTTGCAGATGTGCTCTTGGTTTCATGCTCCGCCATTATGATTTTTGCACTCGGCCCTACAATGTCAATTAGCAGGTTCTTCATCGAATTCAGCTCGTCTTTATTGACTATTGCTCGCCGATTGATTGACGCTCGCCTGGATACACTCATCATTTCCCATCGTTTGAGAAATTCTACTTGCTTTTCCTGTTGCGGTATTTCTTTGGAAACTTCTATCGCTAAATTATTTGCAGATGTGCTTTTAGTTTCATGCTCTTCCATTATGATTGTCGCACTCGGCCCAACAATGTCGGTAAGCAGGGTCGTCATCGAATCCAACTCGTCTTCGCTTGGCGAATAGGTTTGTATCGATTTTGGTACGACCGAGGCAACTTGTCTCGAAGAGGGTGCCGCCTTCGACTGGAGATTGGGCAATGCCTGCTTGATCGACTGCATGAATTCCAGTACGGATTGATGCCTTTTCTCTCGATCAATCTCTAATCCCTTGGTCACAGCAGGAATCAGTGCGGTAGGGTAGGTGGCCGAGTAATCGATCCTGTTTCCGGGGGGCATGTCGGCAATTTCGGGTAACCTGGAACGATGGAATGGCGAGTTATCTGGCATCATTTTGAGTAATTCCAGGAATAACCTTGCGGCTGAGAATACGTCAGCACGGACATCAGCCTCTAATCCAAATCTTAGCTCAGGTGCCATATATCTGGGTGTTCCCATGAAACTCCCGATCATCGTCAAGTCCGAATTCTCCATGAGCCTGGCCATGCCAAAATCGGTCAACTTGATATGGCCACTGCCACTTAAAATTAATACATTGGAAGCCTTGACATCCCGGTGAACAATATTTAATCCATGTGCCGTATGCAGTGCTTTGAGCAGCTGCGATATGATATGGACACTGCGTCTCAGACTGATGCCACGCTCATGTTTAAGCCTGTGT
>JARFPR010000453.1 GCA_029288195.1 Gammaproteobacteria bacterium
TCGGAATTCGAAAGCACGCCCGCTCGACCGACCTCGGAACCGGTTCCAGCCGTGGTTGGCACCGCGATAATCGGTGCGATCTTGTCGGCATCGGCGCGGGTCCACCAGTCGCCGACATCTTCATAATCCCAGACGGGGCGAGTCTGGCCACACATGAAAGCAATCACCTTACCGAGGTCGAGTCCCGAACCGCCACCAAACGCGATTACCCCGTCGTGCCCGCCGTCGTTGAATGCCTTTAGTCCCTGTTCGAGATTTTTTTCATTCGGATTGGGATCAACCTCGGAATACATGGCACGACCCAGGCCGGCCTCGTCGAGCAACGCCAGCGTGTCCTGCGTGATTGGTAAATTCGCGAGCCCGCGATCGGTTACCAGCAATGGTTTGCTCATGCCGGCTGCGTTGCAGGCATCGGCAATTTCGTTAATGCGACCCGCGCCAAATCGTATCGAGGTTGGATATGACCAATTTCCAATAAGCTGCATATTTCTATCCCAGTGAATTATTTAGTTTTTAAGCCCTTTCGAAACCGCGGTTGACTTCGTAGTCGGTGACCTTGCTGTTGAAGTCTTCCTGTTCCCATTCCGCGGCACGCACGTAGTGATCTATAACGTCGGATCCCATGGCATCGCGCAACATGTTCGACTTTTTCAATGCCACGGTTGCCTCGGTCAATGTATTTGGAATTTCACGTGCCTTGCCCGCCTGGTAGGCGTCACCCTTGAACTCCTTTTCCAGTTCGAGTTTCTCTTCGATACCAGCGATGCCGGCGGCAATTTGCGCCGCAATGGCGAGGTAGGGATTCAAATCACTGCCGCCAACTCGGCATTCGACGCGCACATTGCGCGTGCCGTCCGCGACCACGCGGTAACCCGCGGTGCGATTGTCGAGCGACCAGATGGCCTTGGTCGGTGCGAAAGTGCCCGCCATGAAGCGCTTGTACGAATTGACATAAGGCGCCAGGAAAAAGGTGTTGTCGCTTGCATATTTGAGCAGTCCGGCCAGGTATTGACGCATCAGGGTGGACATGCCGTACTCGGCAGCGGTGTCAAAAAACACGGCATCGCCGCCGGTGGAAACCAGTGACTGGTGAATATGACTGGATGAGCCGGCCGCATCGTGGCTCCACTTGGCGAGAAAGGTGACCGCGCGGTCATTCAGGAATGCGATCTCCTTGACCGCGTTCTTGACCAGGCAGTGGTTGTCGGCCATTTCCAACGCATCACTATAGCAAACGTTGATTTCTGCCTGGCCGGGATCGGCCTCGCCCTTGGTGTTTTCGACGCGTACGCCCGCACCCTGCAAACCATTACGGATTTTCCGCATCAGGATCTCTTCCTTGGTGGTCTGAAAAATATGATAGTCCTCGTTGTAAGGACCGATGGTTGTCATCTCGCGATAGGATTTATCACGCAATTCCTCGAAGCTTTCGCGGAAAACGAAAAACTCGAGCTCGGTTGCAACTGCCGAAGCCAGTCCCATGTCCTGCAGCCGATTGATTTGATGTTTTAAAACAGCGCGTGGTGAGTGCGGGACCTGGACATGGGTATGATGATCGAACAGATCACACAACACCATCGCTGTGCCCTCGAGCCAGGGCAAAACTCGTAGTGTTGCCATGTCCGGCTTCATGATGTAGTCACCGTAGCCGGCCGCCCAGCTGGTAGCGGTGTAACCGTCGACGGTATACATTTCGAGGTCCGTGGCGATCAGGTAGTTGCAGCAGTGAGTTTCTTCCCAGGCGCTTTCGAGAAAAAACTCGGCCTGAAAGCGCTTGCCCATCAGTCGCCCCTGCATATCGGGAATCGCAGTTATAACGGTGTCGATCTGTCCGGATGCTACCTGGTCTTTAAGCATCTCGAGTGAAAGATTTCCTGGCATATCAGTCTCGTTAAAGTGAATCCAAAAGGTGGCGTATAGAATACGCCTCCGGGTTTCATGCGATCAAGTCTAAGCTGCCGGTATGGACGTCCGACTCAGGCCATATCAGAGTTGTACTATTTGAAATTTTTGACGACTTTAGCCTTGATCGGCGAATCGC
>JARFPR010000460.1 GCA_029288195.1 Gammaproteobacteria bacterium
CGAACTAATGCCCGCCGGTGAGGGGTACGAATCTGACGGGTAGTACCAGGCGTGTGACCAGTTCATCTTCGTTAACGCGAGTGATCAGAATCAATTCCTGGGTAGAAAAGCGACTCCCTACCGGGATGATCATCTTTCCGCCAACCGCGAGTTGTTTTACCAGGGGCGGCGGAATATGGTTCGCGGCGGCGGTCACGATAATCGCATCAAAAGGCGCATGCTCGGGCCAGCCGTAGTAACCATCGCCAATGCGTACCTCAACGGAGTCAAAGCCCAGACGTTGCAGTCGTGTTTTTGCCTGCTGCCCCAGTGGTTCGATTATTTCTATGCTCCAGACCCGGGTTTCGAGCGCAGCCAGTACTGCTGCCTGATAGCCTGAGCCAGTGCCAATTTCAAGCACCTTGTGCTGCGGCTTAAGATCCAGCAGATCGGTCATGATGGCAACAATGTAAGGCTGTGAAATGGTTTGGCCATGCCCGATCGGCAGGGGACGATTGAGGTAAGCCCGATCCACCAGGTCGGTGGGTACGAATTCGTGCCGTGGTACCCTGGCCATAGCTTCCAACACGCGCCTGTCCAGGCTCGAGCGCTTGAGGTACGCGCTGGTTTCGAGGACATCTTGCTCTATCAGGCGTATCATTTGGTCGCGCTTTGCCTGCAATGAATCGTCTGCTTTTACCGGCTCGACCTGCAGGCAAATACAGGAGGAGGTCAGCAGAATCCCGAGAATTAGTTTGAACGGGTTGCGATATGAGACGATTTCCAACATTGCGATTACTATTGTCCGGGCCTCGATAAACTGGTCTCGAATTATAAGCTTGAAACCACATCTCGCCAATTTTCGCTTTTACGAGGAACTTAACGAATTCCTCGCAGCCGAGCACTGCAAGCAAACCATCGAGTATCGATTTAAAGGTCAGCCTGCCATCAAGGACCCGATCGAGGTTCTCGGGGTGCCCCACAGCGAGGTAGATTTAATCGTCGTTAACGGCGAATCGGTCGGTTTTGACTACAGGTTAAAACATGCTGACAGGGTAGCCGTATACCCGGTATTCGAAAGCCTGGATATTTCGCCGCTGCAACGCTTAAGGCCGAAACCGCTGCGCAAAACAGCTTTCATCGTTGACGTCAACCTGGGCAAGCTAGCGCGTCGCTTGCGCATGATGGGCTTTGATACCGCCTACGGAAATAGTCTCGTCGACGGTGAAATCGTTGATATTGCGGTCCGTGAAAAGCGTATCATTCTGACCCGCGACCGACGCTTGTTGTTTCGACGAGCTATCACGCATGGTTACTGGGTACGCTCGGACGATCCTGACACCCAGCTCAGGGAAGTAATGCAGCGACTCGATCTCTATCAACAGATCAAGCCACTAAGATTTTGCCTGGAGTGCAATGGCAAAATCGAAGCGGTCGATCGCGAGCAGGTATGGTCAAGCCTGGAACCGCTCACGCGGCGCTATTACAGTGAGTTTTTTCGCTGTAGCCGTTGCCACAAGGTTTACTGGGAAGGCTCGCACGTGGCACATATGCATGACGCTATTCGTCAGATGCTCGATCTTCGGCAAGGTTGAGAAGCTGGCTCAGGTCTCGTTCACACAACTCGATACTGGTGCGCAACTGCCGCGCGCGCTGTTCCATGTCACGGGTTCGATTGCGTTCAAGGCTATCGCAGACGCGCCGCAATTCGTGGCGCAACGCGGCGAGTTCCTGTTTTAACTGTTGCTCGGCAGTCATGTCAGCGATTTCCCTGATCTTCTATATTGCGCCAGTTTAACAGTGTCGAGGTTCTGGAGCTCATTTGGGCTATTGTTGTTATCCATTTTGATCGGCTGAAATCATCTTCAAATTGGTGTAAATTGCCTGCCACTTGCAACCGGGAAATACCATGTCCGACTACCAGATAGCACCGTCGATCCTGTCAGCCGATTTTGCCCGGCTCGGCGAAGAAGTTGATAACGTCCTCGCCGCGGGCGCAGACATCGTTCATTTCGATGTCATGGACAATCACTACGTGCCTAACCTGACGATTGGCCCGCTGGTTTGCGAGGCACTGCGAAAACATGGTGTCGAAGCGCCGATCGATGTGCACCTGATGGTCAAACCGGTCGATCGCATCATTCCTGATTTTGCCAGTGCCGGTGCGAGTTACATTACCTTTCATCCCGAGGCTTCTGATCATATCGATCGCAGCCTGTCCCTGGTCCGCGATAGTGGCTGCCGCTCGGGCCTGGTGTTCAATCCTGCAACCCCGCTGAGCTATCTCGACCATGTGCTCGATAAGGTCGATATGATACTGCTGATGTCGGTCAATCCTGGTTTCGGTGGACAAAGCTTTATTCCGGCGACCCTCGACAAGTTGCGCGCTGCGCGTCGCCTTATCGATGCATCGGGTCTCGATATCCGCCTGGAGATCGATGGTGGCGTCAAGGTCGATAATATCGCTGAAATTGCCGCTGCGGGCGCGGACACTTTTGTCTCCGGTTCCGGGATTTTCGGCGGTGCCAACCCTGACGATCCAAATCAGTACGACAGCATCCTGCAACAGTTCCGCGATCAACTGGAACGCGCCAATTCCGTCTAATTGCTGCCGGAAATAGTCGTAGCCTTGCCCGGAATGCTATGTTAGATTCTGTCGACTGACTGAAAAGTTAATCCAGATGACTCAACAACGTTTGCAGAAAAATGAGGGTACACAACGCTGGCGATGGTGATCGCGAGCTATTGTTGTCTGTTCCCTTTTTTCTGTTAATTCGTTTTAAGAGTCACCCATGAATCTCAAGCAATTCAATCAAATCAAGCGTGATTACAATCGCATCCCGCTGGTGCGTGAAGTTTTCGCCGACCTGGATACACCGCTTAGCACCTATCTGAAACTGGCCGACGAGCCTTACACCTACCTGTTCGAATCGGTGCAGGGTGGTGAAAAATGGGGTCGCTATTCGATCATCGGCATGGCC
>JARFPR010000025.1 GCA_029288195.1 Gammaproteobacteria bacterium
GGGTAGGGGCGTCGAGCCCGATACTATCCAGCAGCTGGTCAGCGAAATTGCAGGCCAGGAGCTTGAACCTTTTCTCGGTGAGTTGATTAACGGTACCGGCGAGCTACCCCTGGACGAACTGCTTGGCCTGGTCGGTATCGAGATGCTGCAACGTGCCGCGAAAAATTCACAGGACAAGGGCGGTAAGGAAGTCGAGGGCGATCTGCCCACGGTCGACCTGGGTGCGGTACTGAAAGATGGCGAGGCCGGGCTCACGATTCAGCGTGTTACCGAGGCCGGATCAGCACAGAATGCCGGCCTGTCAGCCGGTGATCAGATCATCGCGGTTGACGGGTTGAAGCTCAGCCTGGGGCAACTTGAAAAGAGACTGCTGCGGGCGAGGCCGGCGCAAGTCTGGCAGGTCCATGCCTTCCGTCGCGATGAATTGCATCTCTTAGAAGTCACCCTGCAGGCCGCCGCAGAAAGCACCTGTGTTTTAAAAATCACCGATCAGCAGCAGGAGGCGCGCAAGTCCTGGTTCCAACGTGATGCGTAGTGAACCCATCAACGAGAACGCCGCCAGGCAGGTAGTTGAACGTCACGGCTTCGATTGGCATTACCGTCATAACACCGCATCTACTAATGCCGACGCACTGGACTACCACGGCCTCCACCAGCGCGAGGTGGTCGCCTTCAGCGAGGCGCAGAGTGCGGGGCGCGGTCGGCGCGGCCGGCAATGGCTATCACCCTTTGCGCGCAATATTTATTGCACCATCGGTATTGCCAAGCAAATCCCGGCTAATCGACAGGGTTTGCTGAGCATCGTCACCGGCCTTGCATTATGCAGGGCTTTGCGGCAAAGCACCGATGCGGCAATATCCCTGAAGTGGCCTAATGATGTGCTCAGCGATGGACGCAAACTCGGCGGTATCCTGATCGAGTCACGACCACTCGGCGATGACCGCTTTTTTTTCGCGGTCGGGTTTGGACTGAACATCCATATGGACGCCGACGAGCTGACCGGGATTTCCCAGCCTGCCACCAGCCTTGAACAGATCGCCGTGAGCCAGGTAGATCGTACTCAGGTGCTGACGACCTCGATAGATTCTGTCATTGTTTCGATCCGGGGGTTCGAGTCCGACGCGATACAGGACCTGGTTAGCGAGTTTGAGCAGTTCGATGCTTTTCATGGTCGTCCGGTTGAAGTGGTTACCGCTGACAATCGCATTGTGGGCATCAACAGGGGCATCACTGCCGATGGACAGCTGCAGCTGGAAACCGAACACGGCATCGAGGTTCATTCGGCTGCCGAAATATCGCTCCGGGTTGCCAGCGAATGATTCTGCTCGATTGCGGCAACAGCCGGCTCAAGGCGCAGTGGCACACGGCCGGACAGCTGCAGGCCAGCTATTCCTGTGCTTACAACCCGGACTGGACGCAACGCCTGGGCCTTTGGCTGCAAGACCTGCCGGTGAAGCATTGTTATTTCGCCTCGGTGCTCGACCCGACCCGCGGGGCCCGGTTGGAGCAATGCCTGCATCAGAAATTCGACACCGCGGTTACTCGCTTCGTATCGATGCCACGGGCCCTGGGTGTTACCAACGCTTACCGGGAACCCGAACGGCTGGGTATTGATCGCTGGATGGCGTTGATCGCAGCGTCCGAACTGGTAGATGGGGACGTTGTTATTATCGATGCCGGCAGCGCGATGACGCTTGACCTGTTGCGCGCCGACGGGAAGCACCTGGGCGGGGCTATCCTGCCCGGTATCAACACCTCGCAGGACGTTTTCAAGCGCATATTCGAGCATATTGATTTTGACCATCCGGTGATCGCTGAAACCACCGAACCCGGTTGTTCAACCGAGGAGGCGATTCATATAAACTACAGTCACAATTCAATCGAGTTATTGCCCGGGCTTGTGAACCGCTGGACCCGCTATTTTGACAATGAAGCAACCATACTGCTTACCGGAGGCGATGCGGTCGAGGTGCAAATCCTACTGCAAAAGCCGGCCCGCATCGTACCCGACCTGGTGTTTCTAGGGATGGCAAGGCTGGCCGCTCAATGAAAGTATTTCTCGGTTTATTGTTGATTGTTAATGTAGCCTTTGCCGCATTCCAGTGGCTGCTGCCTTACGAGCAATTGTTCGTAGAGAAGAAAAAATTTCCCGCCGCAGTCGAGCTGGAATTGTTGAGCGAGGCCAAGGTCGAAATCGTTAGCGAGAAAAAAGTCGTTGCTGAAGCAACCGCAAAGGAGGCTGAAGCGAAGGTTGAGAAACCGGCCCAGATACGATACGAAGCGCTGGTGGTCGAAGATTCCAGCGACAAGCGGGTGTGTTATACCATCGGACCGTTCAAGGACCGGGAGCGGGCGGTCGAAATCAGCGGACGTTACAGCGGCAAGCGTGCCGACACCGAGTTGAAATCGAGCCTGGAGAAAGATTACCAGGGGGTGATGGTCTATATCGCGGGCCACAAAACCCGTGATGATGCGATCAAGACCGCCAATGGTCTTGCCAAGAAGGGGATCAGGGATCACATCATCGTCAATAGTCCCGAAAATCCAAACATTCTTTCGCTCGGTGTGTTCGGCCTCAAGAAAAACGCCGACCGGCATGCAGCCAGGGTTAAAAAGCTGGGTTTCAATGCCGAAACCGAAGCCCGATATCGCGAGCGCACAATTTTCTGGCTTTATGCCGAACAGTCCAGCGAGACCGAATACCTGCTGCTACTCGACGATGCCGACTATGATACCGGGATCAACCAGATTCCGACCGAGTGCTTGCCAACCTAGGGCAAACACAATAAAATTCGCGCCCTTACCAGAGGGCAGTATAAGCCCTGTAAGCGGTCGTAATGACCATCATGTGAAATGAAATCGCCGGCGTAGCTCAGTTGGTAGAGCAACTGACTTGTAA
>JARFPR010000046.1 GCA_029288195.1 Gammaproteobacteria bacterium
CGGCACCCCGGGCGCGAGCCTACATGGATGTATCGGTCCGACGCATCGGTACGGCGATTCTGAAAACATAGATCGGAGTTCGTGCCGTTCGAAGGATTTACCAGAAGTGTCTGAGTTTAGATGGAGGCGAGTTTGGCCGGGATTTTTTTGAGTTGGCTGGGATCGAGGATGGTGGGGGCCAGGAACTTGTCGCTGGATTCCGGGTAGTCGAGGGTGAAATGCAGGCCACGGCTTTCCTTGCGCATCAGCGCTGAGCGGATGATCAGTTCAGCAACCACGACCAGGTTACGTAATTCCAGCAGATCGGGCGATACCTTGTAATTGCCGTAGTATTCGTTGATTTCGCTCTTCAGCAGGTCGGCACGATGAAGCGCCCGCTCAAGGCGCTTGTTGGTGCGCACAATGCCGACGTAATCCCACATAAAGCGCCGCAACTCATCCCAGTTGTGCGCCACCACGATGTCTTCATCCGAATCGGTAACCTTGGATTCATCCCATCGTTCGAGGGCTGGTAAGGCGGTGGTGGTATCGATCTCGGCTGTGATATTGGCGGCTGCCGCCTGGGAAAAAACCAGGCATTCGAGCAGCGAGTTGCTGGCCATGCGGTTGGCTCCGTGCAGGCCCGAGTAAGCAACCTCACCGACAGCATACAAATTCTCGAGATCAGTACGTCCATTCATATCGACCATCACGCCGCCGCAGGTGTAGTGGGCTGCAGGTACTACGGGTATCGATTGCTTGGTAATGTCGATATCGAAGTCCAGGCATCGTTTATAAATAGTCGGGAAATGCGATTTGATGAAGGCCCGGCTTTTATGACTGATGTCGAGGTATACGCAATCGATGCCGAGACGTTTCATTTCATGGTCGATCGCACGCGCGACGATATCTCGTGGCGCGAGCTCCGCGCGTTCATCGAAGCGCGGCATGAAACGTTCGCCGTCGGGCAGCAATAATTTCCCACCTTCGCCACGTATCGCCTCGGTAATCAGGAAAGACTTTGCTTCGGGGTGATAAAGACAGGTGGGATGGAACTGAATGAATTCCATATTAGCGACACGACACCCCGCTCGCCATGCCATTGCAATGCCGTCACCGGTCGAGCCATCGGGATTACTGGTATAGAGATAAACCTTGCTGGCACCGCCGGTGGCGAGGATTATTTTACGAGCCCTGAACACGTCGACACGCTGACTCTTTCGATTAAAGGCATAAAGACCGGCGCACTTATGCTGCTTGTTAATCAGGTCGATCGCGACGTGCTGATTGAATATTCTAATGTTGTTGCGTTCGAGTGCGTGTGCTTCCAACGTTTGTTGAAGAGCCTTGCCTGTGGCGTCGGCGGCATGCACAACCCGGCGGCGACTATGTCCGCCTTCGCGAGTCAAATGAAACCCACTGCTGCTAACATCCTGGCGATCGCGCGAAAACGGCATGCCGAGATCTGCAAGCCATTCGATATTTTGCCTGCCGGCAGCGGCACAAAATTCTACCACCGAGGCGTCACATAGGCCGGCACCTGCCTCGATCGTATCGAGGGTATGTTGATCGATACTGTCTTCCGGCTCGAGCACTGCCGAAATCCCGCCCTGTGCCCAGTAGCTTGAATGCTGTTCACCGGGCGTTTTGGCCAGAATCGCGATCTTGAGCGATGTCGGCAAATGCAGTGCTGCAGAAAGACCTGCAGCGCCAGAGCCGACGATGATTATGTCAAATTTAGATTGCAGCGGCATAACTATCCTGGGTAGATGTTCAACCCAGTATAGTGAAATCCTTCGCATCTCAAAACCCCGGAGTGGGTAGAACTTTTTGATATATAATCAGTCTCTATGACGGAGTACGGAGTATAAGTTTCAGCTATCTCCGACAAATATAAACAAACCAGGGTTATCAATGGGGACTAATCTGCTTGATGCAGAGTTGGTGAAAAGGGTACAGGCTGGAGATACTGGCGCTTTCGATATCCTGGTGCAAAAGTATCAGCACAAGGTGGTCAATCTGGTTGGCAGGTTTGTATCTGATCATGCCGAGTGCCAGGATATTGCGCAGGATTCCTTTATCAAGGCGTTTCGAGCGATCCAGAATTTCAGGGGCGACAGCCAGTTTTACACCTGGCTTTACCGGATTGCAGCCAATACGGCCAAGAATTACCTGGCGTCGCGGGCGCGAAAGTCCCCCGGTTACACGGTCGACGTCGATGATGCCCAACATTTTGAGGGTGAATCGGGACTCAAGGAATATGCCAATCCAGAAAATCTGTTGTTAACAGATGAAATCAAGTCAACGGTTTTCAGCACTATTGAGAATTTACCGGATGATCTGAAGTCGGCAATTACCTTGCGAGAACTGGATGGTTTGAGCTATGAAGAGATTGCGGAAGTGATGGATTGTCCGATTGGCACGGTTAGATCGAGAATTTTTCGTGCCAGAGACGTAATCGATAAGGAACTTAGACCCCTGTTAGAGTGACTAAGAAACAGAGAATAACAGCCGAAACATGAATAGTGGCTTAATATGAGACTTGGAAATGACAGATCTAGATGACAAATTATCGTTCCTGTTGGACGATTATCCCGGCGAAAATGCCGGTGCAAACCTTGACGAAGTGATTGCTGATGTTAATTTGCAATATCGTGCGCGGCGTTACCACATGATAGGTGAAGTCATGCGGCATGAGTTGCCCCGGGCGATTGATACCAGCTTCCACAGCAACATCATGGCCCGAATTCGTGAAGAAAAACCGCAGCAAGTTGCCGCGCAGCCGGTGACTGAAAAGCCTGCAACAAATGCTTCGATCCTGAGCTGGATTTCATTGAAACCCTTTGCCGGGCTGGCCGTGGCAGCCAGTGTTGCGATAGTTACGGTCGCCTTGTGGCAACCGCTCAAGCAAGGGGCAGGGCAAAACGATGACGGCCTCGTTTCGGCCGACCAGCAAAAAATTGAACAGCTTGCAAGGCAGCAGATACAGGGTGGTGTGGTTACGGCTTCAACCAGCGTACAACCGCCAGGTATGCGCTGGAAAGTAGAGCGTGAATCACCCGGGCTACAACAGAAGCTGAATGCATACCTGGTAACGCATACCGAGTACTCTAACTCAATGCAAAGTTTGATCCCACAAGCTCGGGTGGCTGGATTTGATTCACAACAATAACCCGGGAAGCAAGTTGGCTTTTTTATCAAAGAGACTGGTTCCAATCCTGATATCGTCGCTGGTTAGCATTCCAGTTTTGGCTGACCCCGCGATGGATTGGGTACAGAAGATGTCAGACGCGATGCGCAATCTCAACTACCGTGGCGATTTTGTTTACCTACACGAGAATCAGCTCGAAAGTATGCAGATCTCTCATTACAGGGACGCCCACGGAGAAAAGGAGCGCCTGGTTTCGCTTAATGGCGAGGCGCGTGAAGTGATTCGTGATAATCAGAACCTGACATGCATCTGGCCATCGAGTCGCAAGATTGTTGTCGATCTGGCGCGCAAGAATAGTTTCTCTCCGATTTTTATCCCGGAAGACATCGCCCGGCTGGAAAAATTCTACGTGATGAAACTACTGGGTAAAGATCGCGTTGCCAACATGAACGCCGTGGTGGTGCATATCGATCCCAGGGACAAGTACCGATATGGTATGAAATTCTGGATTAACGAGGATAACGGATTAATGATGAAATCCAGCCTCATTAACGAAAAAGGCAAGGTCGTTGAGCAAGTCATGTTTACCAGCCTGGAATTGTTTGAAGGCGATGATAAACCGGTGATAGATACGATGCCGAAAATTGACGAGAATTTCACCCTGGTGCGTTTTCACAGTGGCGATAGCTCGAAATCTTTTGCGGCCGATAGTTCCTGGCAGCTTGGGCAAACACCCGGTGGTTTCTGGCGCGAATCGGTGATGAAACGCAAAATCCCGGGTTCTGAAGACTTTGTGCATCAAATGGTTTTTACCGATGGCCTGGCTTCGCTTTCGGTATTTATTGAACGTCAATCCGGCATCGCGTCGCAGGGCGGTTCGTCGATGGGTGCGGTTAACGCTTTTATCCGAATTGTGAAAAATTATTCGGTGACCGCGATCGGTGAGGTACCCGCCGTGACCGTAAAGGAAGTTGCAGAATCGGTATCTTACCAGCAGCAGTAATCATGAAAACGGGATTGGCTGTCCACACAATTATCGTGCAATTCAGCACAATAAATTGATATCAAAATTGACTTATCTTCGCTTCGATCCGATTATACATGGATGATTACTGAATCAGCAGTTGTCACACGGCGCGAGGGCAAACTGGTCGAACTCGAGCTCCAACGCGACTCAAGCTGCGGCCAGTGCGAACTCAGTAAGGGCTGTGGCACCGGTGCCCTCGGCCGCTTGCTCGGACATCGCAGTAAACCCATCCTGATTGAAACCGATCATGATTTAAAGCCGGGTGACAGGTTGCAGTTGGGGCTGTCTGAATCAGCGCTGGTCAAGGCGAGCTTAACCATATACGGATTACCGCTGCTGGGAATGGTGTGCGCTGGATTTTTGGCCACGCTGCTGACGGCGTCCGAAGGACTGGTGGTTGTCGCCGCAATTGCGGGTTTCTTTGCCGGGTTTAAAATAGCTAGTTTTATTACCCATTCCCTTGAAGATGCGAAGTTTACACCCTATATCATTGATATCAATGTGAACCCCGGACCTCATACAAGGTCATAAAACTGTATTCGAAATTATCTGGAAGTTACCAATGACATATTTTAGTAAATATATTTACCAAACCGTTTTAGCGACTATTTTAATCCTGCCCCTGGGGGCCCAGGCTGCCCTGCCTGACTTCACCAAAATTGTCGATCAGGCTAAAGATTCAGTGGTCAATATCAGTACCAAGTCCAAACCCAGATCGTCCAGTACAAGGGAATATAATATTCCCGAACTACCCGAGGGTTCACCTTTCGGAGAGCTGTTCGAGAAATTTTTTGATCGCGATGAATTCGATCGCAGACGTCGTGATGCACAATCTCTGGGCTCAGGATTTATCGTTTCCGAAGACGGTTATATCCTAACCAATCACCATGTCATTGACGGTGCTGAGGAAGTTATCGTGCGCATGTCCAATCGCAAGGAATTCGTGGCCAAGATTATTGGCTCGGATCAGGCATCTGACGTTGCCGTATTAAAAGTTGATGCCGAGGATTTACCGGTTCTGCAATATGGGGATTCCGATGAGCTTAAAGTTGGCGAGTGGGTACTCGCGATCGGCTCACCTTTCGGGTTTGATCACAGCGTAACGGCCGGGATTGTAAGTGCCAAGGGTCGCAGTTTACCCAGTGACAATTACGTTCCTTTCATTCAGACTGACGTCGCGATCAATCCGGGAAATTCGGGCGGCCCGCTTTTTAACCTGGACGGTGAAGTGATTGGTATCAATTCTCAAATTTATAGCCGCACCGGCGGCTTCATGGGATTGTCTTTCGCCATCCCGATCGAAATGGCAGTTGATGTTGCCGATCAGATAAAAGAAACCGGTTCGGTTTCCCGTGGTTGGCTCGGCGTGTTAATCCAGGAAGTCACGCGCGAGCTGGCGGAATCGTTTGGCATGGAAAATCCGCATGGTGCCCTGGTGGCCAAGGTTCTGGATGATAGTCCCGCAGCTGCGGCAGGCCTCGAAGTCGGTGATGTCATCGTCGAATTCAACGGCAAGAAAGTGATGCGTTCCAGTGGCTTACCACCGCTGGTCGGACGCGCCAAGGTTGGCGAACAGGCTCGCGTTACGGTAATACGCGATAAAAAGCGACGTACCATTGGTGTTGATATTGCTCAATTACCGACCGCAATAACCCAGGCTTCCTTTACGCCAGATGAGGAGCCAAACAGCGAGGATTCGGCGCTGGGTATGAAAGTCGAGGCTTTGAGTAGTGAGGACGGCAAGCGGCTCAAAATCGAAAATGGAGTGCAGGTTGTCGATGTGGACGAATACGGGCCTGCAAGCGATGCCGGAATTTTGAAAGGCGATGTCATCACCATGATTGATAACCAGGAAATCGAGTCGTTAGACGATTTTGCAGAGATAACCGAAGAATTGAAGGTCGGCAAATCGGTAGCACTGTTGGTGCAGCGCCGGGCCGGACCGGTATTTCTCGCAATACGCCCCGAGGATTCATAACCGGGAAGCGGCTGATTGGAGCTAACCCTCTATTACCGGGAACAATGCCACCTGTGCGATGCGATGCGCAAAGCACTGGTGGTATTTACTCGCAACCATCCATCGGTCAGCTGGCAGGAGATAGATATCGACCGGGATACCGCGCTAATCCGGCGATTCGACGCCCGCGTTCCGGTGCTCTGTCACGGTGATACGGAAATCTGTCACTTTTTTTTCGATGAATCGGCATTGATAGCTGTATTGGCTTTAGCGTAAACTCTGCAGGTTTTTTACACCCATAGCCAGTTTTATTAACCCAGCGACAATATATCTCACATTCAGGGCTTCAAGAAAGCGCCAGCTCCGCGTTGCAGCTTTTGCCAATGGAATAACCATTGGCTGCAAGCTGCGCCTTGATCTGACGCTTTCTTGAAGCCCTGAATGTGAGATATATTGTCGCTGGGTTAATCTACGCTGGCATTCCACTTATTTTGCTAAATCATAAAGTCGGGCGGGACGACTACTATTTATGCGCATGGAGCTAATACGCAATTTTTCCATTATTGCCCACATCGATCATGGGAAATCGACATTAGCGGACCGCTTTATCCAGCTTTGCGGGGGCTTGAGCGAGCGCGAAATGGAAGCCCAGGTACTCGATTCGATGGACCTGGAACGCGAACGTGGCATCACCATTAAGGCGCAGAGCGTTTCACTTAAATACAAGGCTCGCGACGGCAGGGAATATTCGCTCAATTTTATTGATACC
>JARFPR010000098.1 GCA_029288195.1 Gammaproteobacteria bacterium
CGAGCATCGAAGCAGGTTGTTGATCCTGTGGCGCCTTGCTGGCTGGTTGACCGGGGCAATGCCCGCCCTGTTTGGGGCCAGGGCCGTCTACCGTACGATCGATGCAGTCGAGTCTTTCGTAGACCAACACTATCTTTTGCAAATCGACGAGTTGCGGGCACGACCCCAGGATCGGGAGTTGAGAGATATTCTTGAGGCCTGCAGAGCCGACGAGTTGCTGCACCGGGACGAAGCGCGAGGTCATCTGCGGGCACCGGGTTTGATCGGCCGGCTCTGGGTGGCGGTCGTGGGTGCGGGATCACGGGCTGGTGTCTATCTTGCAAGCCGTTTTTAGGCCGGTTACCTGGTTAGTTCATAAAATCTGCAACGCGCGATTTTCATATCGGATCAGGTATGGCCTGGTTGCAAGCGGATCCTCGGTTAAGTCTGAAATCACGGAGCTATAAAACCCGAAACGACATTTTGTTAATTTTTATAGACAAAAGCTGATATTTCCGGTTCTATCCCACTCTAATAACAAAAAAATAGTAGACAAGCCCTTTTAAAGGAGACGTATAGCCATGTCGGATTCAGATTCCTCTGCGTCAATTGATGAGCCCAAATACCGTATCGGTGCCGTTTGCCGCCTGACGGGAATATCCCAGCACGTGTTGCGCGTCTGGGAAAAACGTTATGCTGTGGTCGAGCCCGAACGCAGTGAAACTGATCGGCGCCTGTATAGAGACAGCGATGTCAGCCGCTTGTCGCTGTTAAAAGTACTCGTCGACCGCGGCCAGGCCATTGGCTCAATCGCCGCTCTTGATAACGCCGAGCTGGAGCAGCGCGTCCAACAGTCCGCGGGGGCCCCGCAGTTCACCGGCGCCGCGGAAAAGCCTGACCTGGTCCTGTTTGGCGAGTCGCTCGCGGCAACCCGGGACGACTGCGCCTCGAGCGAGACCTTCACGCTAATTGGGCATTATGACGACATCTCGGATTTTACCGCGGAAAAGCCTGCAAAACGCCTGGACGTGGCCGTAGTCGAATGGCCCAGCCTGCAGCCGGATTCAGCGATCGAGATAACCCGGCATGCCAATCGTCTGAACGCAAGACACCTTGTCCTGGTATACGATTACGCACCGCGTGCCGCGTTGCAGCGACTGGCGAACGATCGCATCACAGCGCTGCGTTCACCCCTGGACATTGCCGCACTCGAGGCGGTAGTGGCCTGGCGCTTCGGCCTGGTTGCGCAACCGGGAGAATCGACCGAAGCCGCAGCCGGCGTGAGCCCGTCCCGGCAATTCAACGACCGCGAACTGACTTACCTCGCAGCGCAAAGCTCGGCGATCGCATGCGAGTGCCCGATGCACCTGGCGCAGTTGATATCGAGGCTGGTCAAGTTCGAGGCATATAGCGCCGAGTGCGAAAGCCGAAATGCCGAGGATGCGGCACTGCACGGTTACCTACACAACACCACATCTCGAGCGCGCAGCATGATGGAACGGGCTTTGATTCGTGTTGTAGAACTGGAAAATCTCTCGCTACCGCCCGATAGCTGAACAGCTCCTGGTGTTGCGAATCGGCAGGCACGTGATCGATACAGCCTGCGGCCGAATATAAAAACGCCCCCGTTGAGCAACCCGGGGGCGTTAGTCTTACCAACTTCCTAATGTCCTACCTGAACTGCACCCCGGTAAGAAAGGGTTGGCCGTCCGTGGCACTTCTAACGAGAGGATAAGTATTCGAAATAAATAATAATATTTGTCTATGCTTATTTTCCAATTCATACATTTAATTAAATATTGTCAACATAGAAATTAATTGTGATCTAAACAATAAGTGGACACGTAGAATAGGTGATTGGTCACTTGGAGTTAAATATGAAAAAGCTAAATCGCCGACAGTTCCTGGGTTCCACCGCGGCACTAGTCGTTCTCACCCCGTCGATCTTCGTAGCCGGCCGCTCGAGTGCCGGAGGGCATCTCCCCAAGGTCGATCCGAATGATCCGCAGGCAAAGGCACTCTCCTACGTGCGCGAGTCGCCCAAGGCCGACAACATCTGCGCAAACTGCCAGCTGTATACGGGCTCGGCTGATGCTTCCTGGGGGCCGTGTGCGATATTCCCTAACAAGGAAGTCGCCGCAGGCGGTTGGTGCAGCGCCTGGGTCAAAAAGGCCGGATAAACCGGTCGGTCTAATCGTTTTAATAATCTGTAAAGATAGAACTACTGGAGAATCACATGGATACCAATAGTGCTGTGATGGCCACGGGCTATCTACTGACCCGCATCGGAGTGCTGATCGCCTTCGGTTACATTATTTATCGCGTCCTGCGCCCGTCACCGAGCATGGCCCGCGTTGAGATGCGGAGTAATTATGCGGGAGAGCGCTACC
>JARFPR010000103.1 GCA_029288195.1 Gammaproteobacteria bacterium
CTGATTTTAATTTTCGATACCCTGGTTCACCTGCTATGGGGCGCGTCCGGTATGGCGATCCCGTTGCCCGACGTGTTGAACGGTCAGTTGAGCTTTGGCGGCCTGGTGCTGCCGACCTATCGCCTGCTGATTATTGTCGCCGGTCTGCTGGTTGCAGCTATCCTGTTTATCCTGGTTACCAAAACCCGTCTCGGCATGCTGGTTCGAGCCGGGGCGTCCAATCGCACCATGGTGGAGGCGCTTGGAGTCAACATAGATCGCCTGTTCCTGGTCGTGTTCGCGCTCGGTGCCGCGATGGCAGGGCTTGCCGGAATGTTGATTGCGCCAATTACCGAGGCCAGCATCGGCATGGGCAACGACATTATTATCGTCGCTTTCGTGGTCGTTATCGTGGGTGGAATCGGCTCTGTAAAAGGGGCCTTTTACGCGGCCCTGATCATTGGTTTGATTGACACCCTGAGCCGTTCCTACCTCGACCGGCTGTTGACGCTTACGATGCCCGGTAACTATGCTGAAACCGCTGCACCGGCACTGTCCGCAATGTTGATTTATATCCTCATGGCCGCGGTACTCGCGTTTCGCCCACAGGGCCTATTTCCGATTGCAGGCATGAAATAATGTTCCGCTTGCCTGTTAACCTATCCGGCAGAAGCTATGCCTTGCTGCTGGCAATATTGGCGTTTGCGCCTTTCATACTCGAGTGGGCCAATCAACCCTTTTACCTCGATCTTTTAAGCCGCGCATTGATTCTCGGTATCGCCGCGATCAGCCTGAACCTGATTCTCGGCTTCGGCGGCATGATTAGCCTGGGCCACGCGGCCTACATCGGAATCGGCGCCTACTGCGTCGGCATCCCGTCTTACTATGATTATTACAACGGCTGGCTGCACCTGGTACTGGCGCTGTCGGTGAGTGCCATATTTGCGTTGATAACCGGCGCCATCAGCCTGCGCACCAAAGGGGTATATTTCATCATGATCACCATGGCCTTTAGCCAAATGGTTTTCTTCACCTTCCTCAGCATGGAGGAATACGGTGCGGACGATGGCCTGGTTATTTACTCGCGTAGCGAGTTCCCCGAATGGCTGAGCATGGACAGCGGCGTGAGTCTTTATTACTGGGTTTTCTCAGTGTTACTACTGTCCCTGTTGTTCACGCATCGACTGGTAAAGGCCCGCTTTGGCCGGGTAATTGTTGGTGCCAGGTTTAACGAACAACGCATGCAGGCACTGGGCTTTAACACTTATCGTTACCGCCTGACCTGCTACGTGATTTCGGCGATGATGTGCAGCGTTGCCGGGATGTTATTCGGCAACTTTGCCGGTTTCATCAGCCCGGACATCATGGGCTGGGCGCGCTCCGGAGAACTGATTTTCATGGTGATAATCGGTGGAGTCGCCACCTTTTTCGGCCCCCTCGTGGGCACCATTGTGTTCGTCCTGCTGGAAGAATTTCTGTCTGCGATTACGGTCTACTGGCACCTGATTTTCGGCGTCATACTGGTCGCGCTGGTGTTATTCGGCAAGGGTGGTATTCACGGCTGGTTGAGTAGCTGGGATCGCAAGGGCGCAGACCATGGCTGATCCGTTACTTGAAATTAACGGCTTGAACAAGCATTTCGGTGGCATTTTCGCCACGGAAGACGTCAATCTATCCGTTGAGCGAGGTACTATTCATGCCGTCATCGGTCCCAATGGGGCCGGTAAGACCACACTGATTGCACAATTGTCCGGTCAGCTGAAACCGGATAGCGGCAATATCGAATTCGATGGTCGCAGCATTATCAACGACAGCGTGGCCGCGCGGGCGCGTATGGGAATAGCCCGATCTTTTCAGATAACCAGTGTCGTTATGCCAATGACACTGCTGGAGAACGTCATGCTCGCGGTACAGGGTGGTAGCGGCCATTCCTTCGGTTTCTGGTCTCCGGTGCATCGGGATCGCGCGATGGCAACTGCGGCAATGTCCAGCCTGGCCGAGGTCGGACTTGAGGATCGTGCACATCGAATCGCCGCCAATGTTTCTCATGGCGAACAACGCCAACTCGAAGTGGCGATGGCACTGGCAATGAAACCGCGCATGTTGCTGCTCGACGAACCGATGGCGGGTATGGGCAAGGAAGAGGGTGCAATGATGATTGATATCCTGAAGCGTCTCAGGGGTGACATCACCATCCTGCTGGTTGAGCATGATATGGATGCCGTTTTCAGCCTGGCGGACCAGTTATCGGTGATGGTCAATGGCCATGTGATTGCCACCGATACGGTGGAAAATATCCGCGCTAACAAGGAGGTGCAAAAGGCCTACCTGGGTGATGGCCATGCTTGAGCTGAACGGCGTCGAGGCTTTTTACGGCAGCATGCAGGTCTTGTTCGGTATG
>JARFPR010000188.1 GCA_029288195.1 Gammaproteobacteria bacterium
ATCGCGTCCAGCATCGCGTCCGCATCGGCTCCGTAGCGTCGCCATAATCTTGTGCTCAAATCTTCGCCAGTATCGGTAGCGACAATTTCGTCGAGCCCGAGATCATTTGCGCGCTTGAAAAATACATCCCGTGCTGGATGATCAGGTTCTCCATACCACTTGCTGTTTTTTTGCAGGGTCAGCCCCAGCCTCGATACACAATCGCAAATTTCATCACCAACGTTGAGACAATCGGTTAACTTGCCACCAAAAATACTAATATGGCTTTGCTCTGGCGTCATCTCGATGACATGTTTGCGCGATAACCGTTGCACTTGAAGCGAAGATTCACCGCTTTTTCGGGTTGCCAGTGGGCGCACACCACAGCGTTCGGCAATGATATCGTCGGGGGTTAACGGAGCCGGCAGGTCAAGCCGTGCATTGATATTGGATAACACGAACTCCCTGTCCTCATCGGTTACCTCGGTAACGGGGTCGTTCACCTGGGTATCGGTGGTGCCGATGCAGGTACGATTCGCCATCGGTATAGCGAAAAACAGGCGTTCGTCGTCGGCAAAAAATGCGAGTACGCGGTGGCTTTCCGATATTTGCGGCACGATCAGGTGAATGCCCTTCGATAGCAGGTGGTGATATTCAGTTTCGATGCCACTCAGTGCGTTGTGCCCATCGACAAAGGCTCCTGCCGCGTTGATCAGAATTTTTGAGCGGATAGAAAATTGATTACCACTAACCTGGTCTTCTACAGGGGTTGTCCAGTAGCCATCTGAACCACGTGTCGAGCCCTTTGATTCAACATAGTTGGCAGCAACACAACCCTTGTCCATCGCGCTGCGCACGAAGTTGAAGACGAAGCGAGCATCGTTGTCGTGCAGAAAAGCATCCGAGTATTCAATGCCGGCGCTGCTGATGAAGGTATTTACCAGGGGTTCGATATGCTTGATTTGGCGGGGTGAAACCAGTCGCGGAGTCCGGGTCTTACCCCGTCCCAGGAGCCAGTACAACCAGGTGCTTGCCAGAATAATCCAGGGGTGAAATCGAAACTGCTTATTGACCGTCATCAGGAAACGGATTTCCTTAACGGTGGATGGAAAATTCTCGAGCAGCTCGTTGCGCGATTTGCACAGTCCCGCAACGAGGCCGAATTCATAACCCTCCATGTACTTGATGCCACCCCAGACCAGGTTGGAAGATTGCTGGCTGGTGAAACCGGCAAAATCACGTGCATCGATTAATGCGACGCGGACGCCGCGTGCAGCTAAGGCGGCAGCCGAGACCGCGCCGTTGATACCGCCGCCGATAATCAGGGCGTCATATTCGTCGTTCTCGAGGCGCGCAATATTGGCGTTACGCAAATTCATGGTTTACCGGCCCGATCCCCGGTATTTCAAAGCCGGAGACACTTCAAACTTTCCGGAAGACAAATACAAACCAGCCAATTGCCAATGCCAGTGCGCCCCAAAGGGGGGTGCCGACAAAGGCGAGCCAGCCCAGGTTGATGAATCCTGTGCCCAACCACGAAATGAACAGGCGGTCACCGCGGGTTGTATCGATGCCAAAAATACCTCGACGTGGATTACCACCGGGGCTGAATTTTTCCCAGACACCCATGCTGACGATAGATGTTGCTACCGCAATGAAAAACGCGGCGGTTGGCCAGGTCCATGCCATCCAGGATAAATCTATCACGACGTCACCATCCTTTTAAACCCGCCCCAGGGCAAAGCCCTTGGCGATATAGTTGCGCACGAAATAAATAACAAACGCACCGGGTATGATGGTAAGAGAACCTGCGGCGGCCAGCAGGCCAAGTTCGTAACCCGATGTACTTGCCGTGCGGGTCATGGTTGCAGCAATGGGTTTCGCCTCAACCGAGGTCAGGGTTTGTGCAAGCAATAGTTCCACCCATGAATACATGAAGCAGAAAAACATGGCGACACCGATACCGGCGGCTATGGTCGGGATAAAAATACGAATAAAAAACCGCCAGAAGGAGTAGCCGTCGAGATAGGCGGTTTCGTCGAGCTCTTTCGGGATCCCGGACATGAAGCCCTCGAGAATCCATACCGCGAGCGGAATGTTAAACAGGCAATGCGCGAGTGCGACGGCGATGTGCGTATCAAACAACTCGATCGACGAATAAAGCTGGAAGAAAGGCAATGCAAATACGGCCGGGGGCGCCATACGATTGGTTAATAGCCAGAAGAACAGGTGTTTGTCACCGAGGAAACGGTAGCGTGAAAACGCGTAAGCCGCGGGTAGTGCCACCGAAACCGAAATAAAGGTGTTGATAACCACGTAAATCAGCGAATTGATGTAGCCGTTATACCAGGTCGGATCGGTAAATATCTTGGTATAGTTTTCCAGCGTGAACTGTTGTGGAAAAAATGAAAACCCGCCCAGAATCTCGTTGGTCGTTTTGAACGACATCGACAGCAGTCCGTAGATTGGCAGCATCAGGAACAGGATATACAGGGTCGGCAGAATCCATTTTCTGTTCATGCGGTCATTGCTCCTCGTTGCGCATCATGACGGTGTAAAAAACCCAGCAAACCAGCAACACGATCAGGAAGTAGATTAATGACATTGCGGCAGCGGGACCGAGGTCAAACTGCCCCAGCGCTATCTTGACCAGATCAATGGACAGAAAAGTGGTGGTATTACCGGGGCCGCCACCAGTCAGTACGAAGGGTTCGGTGTATATCATGAAGCTGTCCATAAAACGCAACAGGATTGCAATCGTCAGTACCCGTTTCATTTTCGGCAACTGGATATAACGAAACACCGCCCAGCGACTGGCGCCATCGATGTGCGCAGCCTGGTAGTAGGCATCGGGAATCGAACACAATCCGGCATAACAGAGTAACACCACCAGGGAAGTCCAGTGCCAGACATCCATGACTACAGTCGTCATCCAGGCAGATACCGGTTGCTGGGTGAAATTGTAGTCAAAACCCATCGAGTTCAGGGTGTACCCGAGCAGGCCGATATCGGGCAGCGCGAAAATATTCCACATCGCGCCGACGACGTTCCACGGGATCAGCAACGGCAGCGCCATCAGCACCAGGCAGACCGAGACCCAGGGCCCCTTACGCGGCATCGACAGTGCGACCGCGATCCCGAGCGGGACCTCGAT
>JARFPR010000269.1 GCA_029288195.1 Gammaproteobacteria bacterium
GATAATCGGACATTCCTTGACGGGATAATTTTTGCCCTTGCACTGCGCGACCATGGTATCGAGCGCCATTTTGAGACGCTTCAGATCATCGATTTTGGCTTGCACCTCCTGCGATTGTGCAAGTGCTACCGACTTGACCTCACCACAGGAATGATTCGGCTCGTCGATAAAACTCAACAGGGTTTTGATTTGCTCGATGTTGAATCCGAGTTCGCGGCAACGGCGGATGAATTTGAGACGCTTGGCATGGGAAATATCATAAATCCGGTGCCCGCCCGCGCTGCGCGGGGGTTTCGGCATCAGGCCGGATTTTTCGTAGTAGTGCACGGTTTCAACTTTACAGTTGGCTTGCCGCGCCAGGCGGCCGATGCTTAACGGGGCGGAATGCATTTTCGCTTGAACCTGTAGTTACTATAGGTTTTATACTATCACCAAACAAAAACTAGCTGGAATCGTATGTCTAACTTTATCGCGGAATCCGAATTGACTTGCCCAAACTGCGGCTTCAGCGAGGTTTTAACGATGCCTGTCGATGCCTGTCAGTGGTATCACGAGTGCAATGCCTGTCATACTCTGCTTAAACCCAATCCCGGCGATTGCTGTGTATTCTGCTCGTTCGGCACGGAGCCATGCCCACCGATTCAGCTACATACGAAAGGAAATGTCGAAGTTAACTGATGCGGAACAACTCAACTGGTCAGATCGCCCCTACTCGCGTTGGCTTACATTGTTCGTCAGCGGTGGTACGCAAATCTGCTCCGCTTTGCCTATCGTGCTGGTAACCATGGGATTCGGTGAGGTTGCTGCGATGCTTTGGCCTTACCTTCGGTCTGTGGCGACTTAGAACCAGGTCCGCAGCGTTTGCTGATTCAGGTTAAAATGTCAGAAGATGGAAATAACGATAATTGGCGCTGTCAGTAACGCCAACCGATACGTAGACATCGTTTTAGCAAGAGGAATTACACGTCATGCAAAAGATATTGATTCTGGTTTCAATGCTGGTACTTGCGTCCTGCAACGGCCGTTTCGACCACGGCCCATTGAGTGGAGGCGACGGTCCATCGGAATTCGTATCCAACGGCGAACGGATCTATTTCACCGGCAGCAGCACCTCGGGCAATCCGATCAATACTATAGGCGGCAACAGCCATATGAACATGCATATGCGTATGCACGGTACCGGCTGCGTAACCTGCCACGGTGTCGAGCGGGAAGGCAGGCGCCTCTGGCCACAGTTCTGGGTCAAGGCGCCAGCCCTGACCCCCGAGGCCCTGTTTACCGATGACCATGCGGACGGTCACGGCGATCATGGCAATTACGATGCCGAATCCCTGCGCAGGGTCATTACCGAAGGCGTGGATCCCGCCGGCAAACAGCTCGATTCAGCGATGCCGCGCTGGTCGATGAGTCGGTCGGACCTGGACGATTTGGTCGTTTACCTGCAGCAGTCTCATACTCATGACTAGCCGAAAACGCTGCGTGCTTGTAATTTACGCTTACTCAGTTGATCTTTCTCGGACTGACGAACATTAGCCGGGGAAACTACCGCTCGAACACCACGTATGGTGGCCTGGAAAAAAAACGGGTTTGTCCAAAAAGGATGCGCAAGATCTGGTGGCTTACATCAAGAGTCTCTGGCTACAACGTGAACTCGAATGTCAGGGGCCCAGACATATGCAGTGCATGCAATAAGCA
>JARFPR010000425.1 GCA_029288195.1 Gammaproteobacteria bacterium
TGGGATGATCGCCGAAATAACACCAAACGCCGGCAGGATCATGATATAGACCTCGGGATGGCCGAAGAACCAGAATATATGCTGGAACATGACCGGATCACCGCCGCCGGCGGCATCAAAGAACGAGGTACCGAAATGCCGGTCGGTCAACATCATCGTAACCGCACCCGCGAGCACCGGCATAACCGCGATCAACAGATACGCGGTGATCAACCAGGTCCACACGAACAGCGGCATTTTCATCAGGGTCATACCCGGGGCACGCATATTCAATATGGTCGCGATGACGTTAATCGCACCCATTACCGATGAAATCCCCATCAAGTGGACCGCAAAGATGAAAAAATCGGTCGTATCCGGTGCAAAAGTCGTGGATAACGGCGCATAAAAGGTCCAGCCAAACGCCGGTGCACCACCTTCCATAAAAGTGGTAGAGGCCAGCATAGTGAAGGCGAACGGCAGAATCCAGAAGCTCCAGTTGTTCATGCGGGGCAACGCCATGTCCGGGGCACCGATCATGATCGGTATCAGCCAGTTTGCGAGGCCCACAAAAGCCGGCATGATCGCACCGAAGACCATTACCAGGCCGTGCATCGTGGTCATCTGGTTGAAGAAATGGGGCTCGACCCATTGCAGACCGGGCTGAAACAACTCGAGACGAATGATCATCGCCATCGATCCACCGTAGAGCAGCATGATAAATGCCAGCCATAGGTAAAGCGTGCCTATATCCTTATGGTTAGTCGTGGTAACCCAACGCATCAAACCTTTCGCCGGGCCATGATCATGGTGCTCGCCGTGAGCTGCATCGTGTGTCGTATCGGTATACATCTAATAAATCCCCTTATCTTGCATTCTTGATCGCGGATGGCTGAATCGTATCACCCACACTGTTACCCAAAGCATTACGTTCGTAAGTCAGCACCGCGGCGATATCAACATCATTCAGCTGTCCTTTGTAGGCGGCCATCGCGGTGCCGGCCTTGCCGTTAACGACGATATCGATATGACCCGCAGGATCGCCAAGGACTATAGCGCTGCCGGTCATCGCCGGGAAGGCTCCCGGAATACCGGCACCGGTCGGACCATGACAGGCCGAGCAATTCGCCTGGTAAACGGTTTCACCTCGCGCTACCAGGTCTTTCATCGACCATTCCTGCTCAGCCGCAGCCGCCGCCGCAGCCGCCTCATCCTTCTTGCTGACGAGCCACTGCTCATACTCTGCTTCGGTTACCGCGTTCACGACAATCGGCATGAAACCATGATCCTTGCCGCACAGCTCGGCACACTGGCCACGGTAAATCCCGGGCTTTTCGATCGTCGCCCAGGAATCATTGATAAATCCCGGGATTGAATCCTGCTTGACCGCGAGTTCTGGCACCCACCACGCGTGGATAACGTCATCGGAGTGGAACAGGAAACGAATTTTCTTATTGATTGGCAGCACCACCGGTTCATCAACCTCGAGCAGGTAGTTTTCGTTGCCGGTCGGATCACTCATCACGTCGCGGCTGGACTGTGCCAGGCTGCTGACAAAGCTGACATCTTCGTCCACATAGGTGTATTTCCATTTCCACTGGATACCGGTTACCTGAAGCGTAATATCGGCATCGGTCTTGGCGTCTTCGAGATCGAGCAAGGTGCCAGTCGCAGGAATCGCGATACCAATCAAAATTATCAGGGGCACCACGGTCCAGATGATTTCAACGGTGGTGCTTTCATGGAAGTTTGCGGCTACCGCACCCTTGGATTTACGGTGGTGAAGTATTGACCAGGCCATCGCGGCAAAAACAACCACACCGATTGCGACACAAATCCAGAACACCAGCATATGCAAGCCGTAGAGATCCTGGCTGATAGGGGTAACCCCCCGAGTCATGTTCAACGCGTACTCTGCATGAGCTGCGGACATCGAAACCATCGAAGCCAGGCCCGTGACGATAACCAAGAAACGTCGCGATAACTTGTTAAAAATCATTCTTTGATTCCTCTGTACCACACGGTCGCAATTTTTTAGAAAATTGCGTGACTCGTGCCGGCATTTAAACACAAAAATGCCACCTGGACGTGGACATCCAGACGGCGCTAAATCAAACGCGAATTATACAGTCTTTCAATTTAAAGGCTAGCTGATCCTTTTCCGAATTGGCGAGAAAATCGCCCACCTCAACCGCTACACCATGCATGCCGATCGCAAGCCTGCGGCTGGAGTTGCGGGCGCCCCTGGGTTCGTCGATGATCCTGACCCAGGGCGTTTGAAACTCCCAGCTCTGATCAACTCGCCGCACCCCTTTTTCAATCATGGTTCGATCCGGGTCCAGCGTAATGATCTCCCTGCGATAAACCTTGCGCGAGGTTACATAAAGACCGATACCAAGGGCCAGCATTTCAAGTCCGGAAAAGGGCAGTACCAGCCACATTCCCTGGAAGCTAAAGAAGAGCCCGACGGCAGTGGCGATGACGCAGGTAAAAAGATAGAAAACCACCAGTTCTTTCCAGGTGATGGAGCAGTTGGGGGATAGCACGATCCGAATTGCATCCCGGGATTCGACTTTGCTGATATTGACCATGTATAGATTGAGGGCCTACTCTTGATGGATATTTCACCATTTAAATC
>JARFPR010000407.1 GCA_029288195.1 Gammaproteobacteria bacterium
GAAACAGGCTTAGAAAAAGCGCGGTGTTGGGTCGAAAACGACCCATTGCCAGCATCAGGTAAAGTCCGACCACTACAATAATTCCGCGCTGCGCCCAGCCGGCCCAGTCCGGTAAACGGTATTGTTCATTGTTGAGCAGACTTGAGACCGTATGGGCAATAGCCAGTGTCGGTGAAATCGCCTGTCCCGCGGGTGTCAAATGCGGCTGCACGAGGCCTGGTGACGTCAATCCAACGATAATAATCTTGTCACGAAAAACATCCGTGGCCACGGTGCCGTTGAGAATGTCAATTACCGAGTATATTTTGAAAGCCGATTTACCATCCTTGTCTTCATAAAAGCGCGGGTAGATGCCGAAGTTTATGTCAGCACCCAGATCATCACCGCCGAGCATCGGCCTGGCACTGGCCCTGGATTCGATATGCTGCACTGACATACCTTTACTGCGGGTTGCCAGCATCAGGGAAAACGATGGCAGATAATCGCTGCCGTATTGTACGATCAGTGGTTGACTATTGAACGGTTCGACAAGACTGATTACACCAATCCCGCCTGCCTGCTTTGCCAATAGTTCAATCGGCGGGGAGATTTCTGAAGCCCGGTTAATTTTCGGCGACGGCCAGCCAAAGCCGCGACTGCCTCCATTGACACTAACCTTGGGTAAGGCAAATTTCTGCATGTATTGGGGTAGCGAGGCACTTAGTCCCGTCAACGGTTTTTCAGTAGGGGTATAGGGCATTGCGAGGACGATTCGACCACCCGATTTAAAACTGCTCGCGAGGTTCTTATCGCCATGCAGTGTCACCTCGGTCCGTCTTAGAGCCTTGTTAACCCGCTTGCTGAGTTTTTTCTCTTTACTGAGGATGGCGCGCAACCCGGCCAACGAAGACAATCCGGCACCGTACTGGCCAGTGTCGAATGGCATCGTAAAGCCCATGACAGAGGGCTCGGCTCTGGATAGTAGACGTGTGGTTTTAGCCAGCACCTCGCGCGACCAGGGCCACGCTCCGAGCGCCTGTATCGATTTGTCATCAATGGCAACTACTACGATATCTTCGTGCGGCTCTTTAGCCGCAGAAAACTTCACTCCAAAATTATAAGCCTGTCGATCGAGCGCAGCCATCCAGCCTGCCTCTGCGAGGCACAGAAACAAGATTGTAATGACCAGTCCGATAAACCAGTCGCGGCGCATTAGGGACTTAATTGATGGCATTCAAGCTTTGCTTTTTTATAACTACCCAGCTGTTTGATGTCTTATAGTCCATTCGCGCGGGATTTTCTGCTTCGATTGCATATAAAAAGTACCCGTCGGGAGTGTCGGGATTTTCTGGCACAGGGCTGATTAGGTAACGCTGTTAGCGGGATTATTACCGCGGCAAGCTATTGCAGCAACGATTTAGCTTATTCACCAGATTCCCTGGCGAATTTTGCACATCCTTCAGGACGGAATTAATTGCGCTTGGCAACACATTCTTTTAGCCTTCAAGGCAACACTCGAGCTCGCCATGCCTGACTCAATCAAGCTACTATCAACCCGTCGATTCCGGCCATTCTTTCTGACCCAGTTGCTGGGTGCCTTCAACGATAACCTTTATAAAAACGGCTTAACGATTTTCATTGCGTTTCAGGCAGCAAGCGTTTCCCAGCAGCAAAGTAATACCCTGGTAAATATCGCCGCCGGTTTGTTCATCCTCCCTTTTTTCCTGTTTTCACCTATAGCAGGGCAGCTCGCTGACAAGCTCGAAAAATCAATGCTAATCCGGCGTATCAAGTTACTTGAAATCATGATAATGCTGTTGGGGGGAGTCGCTTTCGTGTTGCAAAGTCCGGAATTACTGGTAGCAATTCTATTTTTAATGGGAACCCAGTCAGCCCTGTTCGGGCCCGTCAAATATAGCTTGCTGCCGCAGGCGTTAAAACCGCCAGAATTGGTGGGGGGAAATGCAATGGTCGAGTTCGGGACCTTTATCGCGATCCTGATGGGTTTAATCGTGAGTGTCTACGTTATTGGCCTGGGCCATGCGGCTATGGCCATCGCCGTTGTGTTTACGGCCTGTGTCGGTTACTGGGCAAGTCGCGGCATTCCACTGCTTGCTGCAGGGGACCCGGAACTCAAGATCAGTTTTAATATTCCCAAACAAACCGTCAGCATTTTGCGCGATGCACGCGAGAATTTGACCGTGTTTTACTCGGTAATGGGTATCTCGTGGTTCTGGTTTATCGGTATTACCTACATTACGCAACTGCCCAATTTTGTTCGCTATGAACTGGGTGCAGACGAACAGGTTTATATCCTGCTACTGGCGATGTTTTCTATTGGTATCGGCGCCGGTTCCTTCCTCTGCGAACGTCTTTCCGGTCGCATCGTCGAGATCGGCCTGGTACCTATTGGGGCGTTGGGTTTGACGCTTTTTGGCATCGACCTCTACTTCAACCAGGGCCTGTCGGCCAGTGACAACCTGATCGGTCCTGCAGGGTTCCTGGCGCAGGGTTCCAGTCTCCGCGTATGCTTTGACATCGTCATGCTGGGCGTCTCCGGCGGTGTTTACATCGTACCTCTATATGCGCTGGTGCAGCAGCGCAGCAAGCCCGAAAAACGCTCCCGCATCATAGCGGCTAACAATGTACTGAATGCCCTGTTTATGGTGGCGGCCTCGCTCTACGGTCTGTTTGCGCTGTCTGCCGGGGTTTCGATTCCAACGCTGTTTCTGATCCTGGCATTTATGAACGCAGCGGTCACATTATTCATCTTCATGCTGGTGCCCGAGTTCATTATGCGCCTGTTGGTATGGCTGCTGGTCCACACGATGTATCGGGTCAGGAAAACCGGGCTCGAGCAGATTCCTGATGACGGACCGGCTGTACTTGTCTGTAACCATGTGAGTTTTATCGATGCCCTGGTCCTGGCCGGCTGCATCCGGCGCCCGATACGCTTCATCATGTATTACCGGATATTTGAATTACCGGTTCTGTCTTTTATTTTCAAAACTGCAAATGCAATTCCAATAGCGGCAGAGCACGAGGACAAGGACATGATGGAACGCGCCTTCGACGAAGTCAGTAACGCGTTGAAACAGGGCGAACTGGTGTGCATATTTCCCGAGGGCAAGATTACCGAGAGCGGCGAAATGAGCCCCTTCAAACTCGGTATCACCCGTATCCTGCAGCGCGACCCGGTGACAGTTATACCGCTGGCACTGCGTGGACTGTGGGGAAGTTTTTTCAGCCGGGCATATGGCAATGCCATGACCCGCCTGCTTCCGCGTGGTGTGTTGAGTCGTATCGAGTTGATCGCGGGCGATGCCATCGATGCCATCGATGCCAGCCCAGAGCAGCTGCAACAGAGCGTATTGCAGCTTCGCGGCGCGCGTCTTTAACCTTCTTTTGCAGAAATATCTTGTCTATAATGTCCGCCCTTTATTGATTTTGCCCTTAGCGGAGACACCATGAGCCAGCCAGCTGAAGCCGTATCCTCAGAAATCACGCAGTTAAGTCACTATATCAATGGCGAACATGTCGCCGGCACCAGCGGGCGTTTTGGTGATATTTTCAATCCCAGCAGGGGCGTGAAAATCAGCGAGGTTCCATTGGCGTCGAAATCGGAGGTCGAGGTCGCGATAGCCGCTGCCGAGGCAGCGTTTCCCGACTGGGCCGCGACTTCTGTGCTGCAGCGTTCAAGAATCATGGCGCGCTACGTGCAATTACTTTACAAACACCAGCATGAACTGGCTTCGCTGGTGTCAACCGAACACGGCAAGGTCATCGAAGATGCGATGGGATCGGTATTGCGCGGCATCGAAGTAGCCGAGTTTGCCTGTGGCGCACCCCACGCGCAAAAGGGCGAGTTTTCCGATAACGTGGCGCGCGGCATTGATATCTATTCGATGCGCAAGCCGCTGGGTGTAGTCGCCGGCATCACCCCGTTTAATTTTCCCGCGATGATTCCGTTGTGGATGGCGGGAATGGCGTTGATTACCGGTAACACCGTGGTGCTGAAACCCTCGGAAAAAGATCCTTCCTGTCCGATCCGGCTGGCGGAACTGTTCATCGAAGCAGGTGCGCCTGCTGGTGTCTTTAACGTGGTCAACGGTGACAAGGAAGCCGTCGATACCCTGCTCAACGACGAGCGTGTCAAGGCGATCAGCTTCGTCGGCTCGACCCCGATCGCGAAATATGTCTACGCCACCGCCACGGCTAACGGCAAACGTTGCCAGGCCATGGGCGGTGCCAAGAACCACATGCTGATCCTGCCCGATGCAGACCTCGAAGATGTCGCCAACGCACTGATGGGTGCGGCTTATGGTTCCGCCGGCGAACGCTGCATGGCGATTTCCGTTGGTGTCTGTGTCGGCGACGAGGTTGCCGATCAGTTAATCGATATTCTAAAACCACGCGTAGAGGCACTGCGCATTGGTGCCAGCCTCGATACCAACCTCGAAATGGGCCCACTGGTGACCAAAGAGCACCGCGAAAAAGTGATGAACTATATCCAGATGGCCGAGGACGAAGGCTCTCGCCTCGTCGTCGACGGTCGCGATTTCGTCTGTGCCGGCCACGAGAATGGCTTTTTTCTGGGCGGTTCACTCATCGACAATGTCACCCCCGAAATGCAATCTTACCAGGAAGAAATTTTTGGCCCGGTGCTACAAATCATGCGCGTTGGTTCGTTTGAAGAGGGGGCTGCACTGGCCACCGATCACCCCTACGGCAACGGCACTTCTATTTTCACTAAAAACGGGGCCGCTGCACGTACCTTTGCCGACAAGGTCGAGGTCGGCATGGTCGGAATTAACGTCCCGATTCCGGTACCCCTGGCTTTCCACAGCTTTGGTGGCTGGAAGTCTTCGGCTTTCGGTGACCACAACCAGTACGGTATGGAGGCATTACGCTTTTACACCAAGGTAAAGACTGTCACTTCACGCTGGCTGGATAGTGGGCTCGATGCTGAGTTTACAATGCCGGTGCTGAAGTAAGGTTCAGGCTGATCCTGGTTTGATAATTTCTTTCATCAGCACCCTCGTTTTGATGGGGGTGGTGATGCTATTGCTGCATCTGGTAATTCTTTGGCTGGGATTTTCCGACCTGGTCGCACTACTCATGTTTGCACTTCCAATCGTGGCTTACATTTCGTATTGCACCCAGGACTCTAGCAGGCAGGTTATTCTTTCCACGCTACGAATCTATGGCACTTTCAGCTCGATTTTAATCGCGTCAGCCGGACTGGTCTACCTGATCGGTTAATAACGTCTAGTTGTTAAAACTGTAGTCGTAGCTCTGCGACCCGCTGGAATCATACACTTGCGCATGGAAAGAGACGATAACCCGGTCTTCCGCACCGTTATAGGGGAAGGGCATATGCTTGATATGCGATGGAAACACGCAGAGCTTGCCATCCTCAGGGTAGGAATCCCAACTGCTATCGTGTAGATAGTAATTACCGTAATCACCGAACCCACCGGCCATGTGCTCAATATGCGGCCCGTAAAAGCGGGTAATCCCGTTCGGTTGTTCTCCACGATGCGAGTCGGGAGACTTACTGCAATCGCCCGAACGCACGTAGTAAACCCCGGACCATGAGCAATTGCCATGCACGTGCATTTCATGGAAGGCATGATTGTTTGAGATCTGAAACCAGAGGCCAGTGATGTTAACGCGCACTTTTTCGCCACTACGCCATAAACCCTCGTTGGCGACTTTCGCGACCTCAACAATCCCCTGGCTGATAAATTCTGCCAGCTCGTTTAGTTCATTATGGAGCGGATACTTGCTGAGCAGGTCATCGCCACTGGCGTAGGCCTGATTCGGTTTGCCCTGCTCCCGATCACGGTGTTGGTAAAACAATTCCAGCAGGGCTGGATTTACCTTTTGATAATGCGCAAAACGCTTCGCCAGTAACAGGGTTGGCCACAGGGTTATGATATTCTGATTGCCGACCGCTTTAGGTTTCTTTGCCATAGCCTTTTATCTGCTTCCTTTGAGTATCAATGATCATTCGCTTAAGTTAAAGGTGTCTTGCCATAGCGTTGACATTCTTCAATGTAAGCAGCCGTACTTTTCGTCATCGGCACGCGGGCACTGGCAATATAGCTGATCAGCAACCTGCCTTCCTGGACCAGGTCGCGACCGTAGGCTATTCGCATTCGCAGCATTTGATCAGCCAGGTCCGGCACCCTGGGCCTGAATGCATCGAGCCTTTCACCGAGCGAGACGAAATCTGGCCACACCTTAAATATAATCGGATCTTTCTTCATGGTTTCAGCGGCCTGCCGTGCGGCCGTGGCATAATCCACGATCAAACCTTCCAGCCCGGCAAACAGTGGCTGGCTGCAGAACACCTCTATCATGCAACTTGCAACCTGGTCGATCTCGCGCATCCCTTGTGCGATTTTTATGAATCGTGACTCGAAAAAGTCAGCGATAGGCATTGTGAAAGCCTTGAATGGTTCACCCCAGACCTCGTCGATTCCCTCACAGCCACTATGATGCCTGACCTGTTGACCCAGCGTCAGCGCCTCCTCGAAACAATCGCTGCACTGGCGCATTAATTCATTGCTCTCGCTAACCTGCACGCCGAGTTCACCCAGGTCCACGATCGTGGTAAACAGATCCGTGGCCCGGTTGAAAAGGGCGCCAGCAAGCATGGCTGCATTGACGCGCTTACGTTCTGGATCGGTTTCATTTTGGTAAGTTTCGCGGGCAAGCTCTAGACTTCTACCCGGAGTATTGATACCGGCTTCGGTATGGTGAAACGCACGTCGGGTAAGACTGTCGATCAGGCGCTTGCGATTAGCCAGCGTATCCTGCAGCGGAGTGTAGTATCGAATCCAGTAACCATCGAAGAAAACACGCTCGATATTATCGATAACGCGTTGATCACCGTTTTTCGGGGGAAGATTACTTTCAGAAGCGGTTTCCATGGGGTCCGCGAGTTGTTAATGTAATTAGGAATCGAACAATCATAAATCAATCTGGCTACAATGTTATGAAATCTGCTGGGGTAATCAATTAAAATTTTGAATACTGGAAGGCAGCCGATCAGCGCGATGGCTCATCCTGTGAGCCGTCACACTTTTATAATCCCCTGGTTTGGCAAGAGTGCCCCGCCGTAATGGCTTTAACCATCCTGAGCTCCAACCGGATCGAAACGCTGCAGTCGCGGCTAACGCAACATCTTGCCGCCGAACCATTGACAGACCCGTTCGCGCGCGAGGTAATCGTGGTTCCGACCTACGCGATGTCGCGTTGGCTGAATCTTCGTATCGCGCAACAACAGGGAATCGCGGCAAATATCCAATATCCCCAGGTGGGAGAGTGGATATGGGAACTGGCCGGCCGCATACTGCATGAACTGCCTCATCAAGACCCCTATTCCAGGGACTTGCTCGGTTGGCAAATTTTTGCTGCCTTGCCCGGGCTGCTCGGTCAGGATGCGTTTGCATCATTGCGCTGGTATCTCGATGACGACCAGGGCGGCATCAAACGGTGGCAACTGGCGCAACGAATCGCGATCAGCTTCGACCACTACCAGGTGTATAGACCGGAGTTGATTCGCGACTGGTCGCACGGCAACGACAACCAGTGGCAGGCCCGGCTGTGGCGGAAAATTGTTGCTGCCAGG
The DNA here is from genome assembly GCA_029288195.1 of Gammaproteobacteria bacterium. Lineage (GTDB taxonomy): Bacteria > Pseudomonadota > Gammaproteobacteria. The sequence goes on from JARFPR010000407.1 coordinate 7,619, forward strand.
AAGCAGGCTCATCGGGTTGAAATTATGGGAGACATCATCGACCGCCTCGACAACAACCCGGTCGACATCGATCTTCCCGAACGTATCAGCCTGTTTGCGATGTCCAGTCTGGCACCCCCCGTCATCGAATTAATTAACGCAGTCGCGCGCACAACCGAAATAACTCTCTATCAGCATAATCCCACCGACCAGTACTGGGCCGACCTGGTCAGCGAAAAAGCAAGGGCGAAAATACGCCTGCAAAATCCGGCCGACGCGGAGTATCTCGATTCCAGTAACAGCTTGCTGGCTTCCTGGGGCCGGCAGGGGCAGGTGATGCAGGATTTATTGCTTGAACTGGGATCGATTAGCGGCAATGAAATTGAAGACAATCAACCCCCAGGCAATGACAGCACCCTGCAATGCCTGCAGGCGAGCCTGTTTAATCTTGAAAAACCGGCACCCGGAATGGCTATCGACGATTCCATCTCGGTTCAAATATGTCATAGCCCGATGCGGGAATGCCAGGTGCTGCATGATCACCTGCTGATGTTGCTTGATCGACATCCTGAACTGTCGAGTGAAGACATCCTGGTTATGGTCCCCGAAATAAGTCGCTACGCACCATACATCGAAGCTGTTTTTCAACACGATACCGGCGACAAGCGCCCTGACCTGGCCTGGAATATTTCCGATATCAGTGTTAGCGACGCCCATCCTCTGGTCAGGATTTTTCTGCAATTATTGAAACTACCCGGCAGCAGGTTCACCCGCTCCGATGTGCTGGCCTTTCTCGAGTGTAGCGAAATTCGAAATCGATTCGGTATCGATCCGCAAATGCTGGAACTTATATATCAACTGCTTGATGCCAGCCGGGTACACTGGGGTATCGACGCAGATCAGCGACGAGCGCTCGGCCTGCCCGCAATTCACGAAAATACCTGGCAACAGGCCTGGGATCGTTTTTTTGCCGGCTACGCGATGCTCGAAGATACCCTTTGGCATGGCATTGCACCGATCACCGAGATAGACACCGATGGTGCTGTTGCCATATCCCAGTTCAGGTACCTATTCGAGCGCCTGACATACTGGCATGAAAAACTTGGCACTGCAGCGAGCGCCGGGGAATGGCAACAGCGCTTGCATCAATTGATCGAGGAGTTCTTTTCGCCGCGATTTGTGGCTGATGATTTGCTGCTGCCGTTGCGTAACGCGATCAGTGAAATCGGTCAATCAGAATCCGTTGAATTGAGCCCCGCCCTGGTTTGCTACTGGATGGAAAAACAACTGGCAACAAATCAGCAGCCGGGCCGCCTCTATTCAGGCGGAATCACTTTTTGCGGTATGCAACCCATGCGTAACATTCCGTTTCCGGTGATCTGTGTATTGGGAATGCAGGACTCCGCCTTCCCGCGCAGGGACGATCCCGCCGAGTTTGACCTGATGCGTCACCAATGGCGCCCAGGTGACCCGCTCCGCTCCGACGAAGACCGCTACCTGATGCTCGAAACCCTGTTGTGCGCGCGGCGTTACCTTTATTTCAGTTATTGTGGGCGCAGTCTCAAGGATAATAGTGAATGTCAGCCTTCGGTGTTGCTGCGCGAACTGCTCGATTACCTCGATATCAACTTCGCAACCGATGACAGCGGTCGAACAGCCAGTGAGCAGATTTCACGGATTCATCCGATGCAGTCTTTTTCCGCAAAAAATTTTACGCCGGGCAATCCCGGTTACGATCAATACTGGTTTGACACGTCGCAACATCTTGCTGCAAGCAAACCACCTGATCGAACCCGGACCTGGCAGAAGGATTCACTTGCCCCCACCTTAAACCTGGATAGTGGCATCGATCTCCAGATGTTGAAGCGATTCTTCAGCCATCCAATTCGATACTTCTTCAACTCGAGGCTGGGTATCAGGATTCCTGCCGAAACGGATTCCGAAGACGAAGAAAGTTTTGGCCTGCAGGGATTACAGAAGTGGGAGCTTGCAGTACGTCTTGCGGATAACCAGTTAAATGGTCGTCAAAATGACGATGCGACGTTTTCTGCGTTGGGTTTACTGCCGCACGGCAGGGCCGCGCTGACCGAATGGCTTGCGATTCAGTCAGAATACCGGGTTTTACTCGAGCAACTGGAAGACTTTCGCGACCAGCAATCCGTTACCAGGCCGGTCGATTGCAGAATTGACAATCTGCCACTGCTATATGGAGAAGTAAACGCCTGTTATCCCGACACTGGATTGATGCACTTCAGCGCGAGTAAAGCCGTCAAAAGCAGAGCACTAATGTCACTTTGGCTTGATCACCTGGCTTTATCTGCGACCGACCAGATAGCCCGGCACGAGTGCAGTCAATTGCTAATTCCGAACACAAAGGGTCTTCGTTTTGAATATCTCGAGGCGGGCATGGCCAAACAGATTCTGTCTACCTATATCACACTGTTTCAACAAGGCCTCGAGTATCCTCTACCGGTGTTTCCGGACACCAGCTACGCCTATGCGTCGCAGGCTGATCCTGAGGCTGCGATGAGCAAGGCACTTGCTTGCTGGAACGGGGGCCAATACCGGAACGCGCCCCCTGGTGAATGCGAAGACGAATTCATACGTCTGGCGTTGCATCAGAATACGACCAGGCCGCTCGAAGACCCCTTGTTCCAGGATTGTGCACGGCAAATTTATCTGCCGGCAATCCAGCACGGTGACAAAAGTGCCTGAAGCCACGACCTCAGCTATTCTCGACGCCGAGGCGGTACTAGGGCTCGATCTTGAAGGATTCAAGCTCATCGAGGCCAGTGCCGGTACCGGTAAAACACACACCATCGCCGACCTGTACCTGAGACATATCCTCGACGGTCGACAACCGTCACAGATTCTGATTGTTACCTATACCAACGCCGCAACCGAGGAATTGCGCGGTCGCATTCGCAGGCGGCTCTACGAGGCACTGGACTTGCTGCAGCACTCCGGTGCCTGCGAAGACGATTTGCTGCTGCTGTTACTGCAACAGTCACAAGACCTCGACGAGGATTCTCGCACGGCCCAGATTAACCGCCTGCAGTTGGCAATACGCAGCATGGACGAAGCATCAATCTCGACGATTCACAGCTTTTGCCAGCGCAGCCTGCAGCAACACGCGTTATCCGGTAACCAGCTTTTTGACAGCGACATGCTGACCGATGACAGCCCGATCTGGGCATCCGCTATTAAAGACTGGTGGCGTAAGCGGACATATGAACTTGACAGTGATGGCTGGCAATTGATTCACGACAATATACCGGATCTTGAGGGCCTGATCGCGGCCCTGCTCGAACTACGAAATAAACCGTCTGCACGCATCATACCGGAAGCCCGGGCAAGCCTGGCAGAAATGATGGAGCAACCACGCAAGATTGCCAGCTCATTACACCGGCTGGCCCCGCTTTGGTTAAAGCACCGGGCAGATATTATTGAAATAATTTCGAACTCGGCGGTACTCAGCAGAGCCGCAAAACTACCCTATCATCCACTAAATCTGCCGCAGTTGCTGGAATCTGCCGACAATTTTTTCAACGCCCCGGAGCCAGGTAGCCTGTTCCGAAATTTCCAGTATCTGGGGACAGAGTTATTACAGCAGAACTCGAAACCCAGTAAACGAGGACAGGACCCGGGGCTGGAGCATGAGTTTTTCAAGCAGGTAAGCTCTGTCGCTAACGCCTGGTTTGTGTTTAGCAGTGAGTTTAGTCCGCAGTTACGCGCCGATGCTTTTGTTACTGCTAGCTTGCAGGTCATCGAGACCAAACGTGAGTTAACCGCACTCGCCTACCAGGACCAGCTTACCTTGCTGCTCGATGCGCTTGAATCGAGCACCGGGGAAACACTCGCGAAGAGCCTTCGGCAACAGTACCCGGTAGCCCTGATCGACGAGTTTCAGGATACCGATTCCATCCAGTACAGAATCTTCAGTCATATCTACCTGTCTACTGATAACACCAGTCTGACCCTCATCGGTGATCCCAAGCAGGCGATCTACAGCTTCCGTGGCGGCGATATTTTTACCTATATGCAAGCCAGGCAATTACCGCAGGTTGATTTGTTCAGCCTGCAAACAAACTGGCGCTCCCAGCCAGACCTGGTACATGCAATTAATACTCTTTTTTCACATCGTGCGGACGCCTTCATTTACCAGGACTCGATCCTGTTTTCCCGGGTTGAATCAGTTGCGCAAAATACGATTCACGAGCTTCGTCTCGAGGCTAAGAGCGAGAGCGCAATGACATTGTGGCAACTTCCCAGATATGAAAATCAAAAGAATTATTCACGCCAGGCAATGCGGGATCTGATCAACCAGGCGGTCGCGTCCGAAATCAGCAGCCTGCTCGAAGCAGCTGCCAGGCAATCTGCGACCATCGATGGTCGCCCCGTACAAAGCGGCGATATTGCTATCCTGGTGCGACAGGCTTCCGAGGGGCAGGCTCTCAGCCGGGTTCTGAATCGGCGTGGTATCCGCAGCGTTACCATCGGCAGGGATTCTGTATATCAGAGCGATGAGGCCAGCGGTCTTTATGACCTGCTGTTGGCAATATCCCAGTACCAGGACCAGAGCCTAGCCAGGCGTTCATTGACATCCAGTCTTCTCAATTTCGATTACCGGCAGATTGCTGTGATTGTCGACAGTGATTCCGCGTGGCAAAGCTGGTTTGAGGAGCTCGGCGAATTGCAACAACTCTGGGACCGGCAGGGATTTATAGCAATGTTCCAGTCTCTGCTGCATAAGTTCGAAATCACCCGATCGCTGGCACAAAAAAATAACCCGGAAAGGCGCATCACCAACTTGCTGCACCTGGCCGAGTTGCTGCAACAGCAATCCACGATCACCGCCGGCATGACACCGATGATCAACTGGTTTCATGACCAGTTTGAAGAAACCAGTAGCGAGGATGCTGAGTTGCGTCTGGAGGACGATGAGGCGCTGGTCAAAATTGTAACGATTCATAAATCCAAGGGGTTGCAGTATCCGATCGTGTTTGTGCCATTCCTCTGGTCCTGTAAACAGGTAGACCGGTCCAGGGCCGTCTATTTTCATGATCTCGAACTGGCGCCGTGCATCGACCTGGGTTCTGCCGAACTAGACGCCAACTGGTTGATAGCAGAGAAAGAGCGCCTGGCAGAAGATATGCGCTTACTCTATGTCGCGCTTACGCGCGCGCGTTCCAAGGTTTACCTTGCCTGGGGCCTGGCCGGTGACCCCGGCAAACCGGGTTATGCAAACCAGACAGCGCTCGCGTATTTACTCCATTCCAGGCAATCACCGGTTGACCTGGAGTCCGCTGCTGCTGACGGCTTTCCGGATGATATGAACTTTGCGAGCGATCTACAAAACCTGGTCGATAACAGTACTGAAACTATTGAACTGCTTCCCCTGCCAGTCGAGAGCGAGCCGCCCGGGCCTGGCCCCAAGTTAGCTCAGCAAGCGCCCGCCCAACTCGCCAGGTTCTCTCGCACAAAATTGAACCAATGGCGTATTAATAGCTTTACCGGACTGACGCGAGGCATACATCAACCCGGTAATGCCGGAACCCTGGCAAGCCAGGGGGATCCAATCCTGGATTTCCCGGCCGGCAGTCACATCGGATTATTGATTCATTCGTTGCTCGAAAATCTCGATTTCCAGCAGGATAGCGGACAACAGTGCAGGCAGCTGTTTCCACGCTACCTGCCCCGTTCCGGATTGGCCGCCGAGCACGAACAGACACTGGTTGCGTGGCTGGAACAGGTTAAACTGACGCCCCTCGACAAAGCAGGCATGACACTAAGCGACCTGGCTAACAAGCAAAGGCTCAACGAACTGTCATTCGACTTTGCGCTCGATCATCTCGATATCGACGCACTGAATCAGTTTATGCAATCCCAGTCATCCACGCCGCTGAAAGCCCTGAGCAGCCCGGAGTTTCGTGGTTTGATGACCGGTGTGATAGATCTTGTATTTGTGCACCAGGGTCGCTATTACATTGCCGACTATAAGAGTAACTTCCTCGGCACCCGTCTCGAAGATTACGGGCCCGAAAAACTTCAACTGGCGATGCTGGACCGACGCTACGATCTTCAATCCCTGCTTTACTCGCTCGCCCTGCATCGATTTCTGCAACAGCGTCTGCACGACTATAACTTTGAACAGCACTTCGGCGGGGCTTACTACCTGTTTTTACGCGCGATGAGGCCGCAGCACGGCATCCGCTACGGGGTTCATTTTGATCGACCCGCAGAGGCGACCATTGTGGCACTCGACCAGCTAATGAGCTTTACACCGCTGCAGCCGATAAACACATGACAAACCTGCTATACAGCCTCGCTCGTAACGGCGACATCCATTGGTTGAGCTACTTTTTTGCCGAATTTATTGCAAAACAGGCTCAAACACCTACCGATGAATTGCCGGGTCTCAGTGCTGCATTGGTCAGTGAAGCTAACCTGGCGGGAAACGTTTGCATAGAACTGGACGCTTACAGTATGCGCCCTCTTTTTAACTCCAGTCGAATCGAGGCAGCAGAAATTCCAGTGGGTCTGAACAGCGACGACTGGTGTGCCCGGCTACGCACAAGTCCCTGCATCGGAGGGCCCAATGAAAAAGCACCGCTGCTACTCGATGAAAATCGCCTGTACCTGAATCGCCTGTGGTTTTATGAAAATTTCGTAGCCACCAAAATCAGGGCGTTGCTTGAACGCGAAGCCATTACCAACCCGTCGGAAATTAGCGCCCAGGTCGATCGTTTATTCCCGGCATCAGACGCAATTGATGAGGATCAAAAAGACGCGGTCCAGGCAGCCGCGAGTAAACCCTTTAGTGTTATTTCGGGAGGTCCAGGCAGCGGCAAGACATCGACAATCGTTCGAATCCTGGCGGTATTGCTGGCACTGAATCCGGAATGTCGGATTGCCCTGGCCGCACCGACCGGAAAAGCCGCCGCGCGCATGACGGTTTCGATTCGTCAACGTGTCGATCAGATCGGGCTCGACAACGGCACCAGGTTTACCATGCCGGGCGAAGCGACGACCATCCATCGATTACTCGGGTATCGTCGCAATGGCTTTAATTATAACGAACTGCATCGTCTACCGGTCGACTGCGTCGTAATCGATGAAGCCTCAATGATTGATCTCAAACTGATGTATCAACTGCTTGCGGCGCTGCCGGACCAGGCTCAGCTGATTTTACTCGGTGACCGTGATCAACTGGCATCAGTGGCAGCGGGAAATGTTCTCGGCGATATCACCGGACACGGCCATGCGCTGGATACCGGCACCACGTCAATTGCAACTTCGATCGCGTTACTGCGCAACAGCTACCGCTTTAATCGGGACAGCGCCATCAGTGAGATTGCATCGCTGGTCAACCAGGGTCAGAGTGTCGCCGCGACTGATTTACTGCGCAGTACCAACAGGGGATTACTTTGGTACGCTGAGGAATCGGATCAGATCCATGCCGAGACGCTTGCCTGGATATACGATACCTACCAGCCCGTGTTTGACAGCAATTCACCGGCAGACGCACTCAATATTTACGACACCACAAGAGTGTTATGCGCTACCAACCTGGGGTATTCAGGCGTCGAATCTCTGAATCACAGGATTTCAGCTGCGCTGTTGGCGCGCAACAATCTACCCGAAACGAATTTATATAGCGGTCTTCCCATCATGATCACGCGCAACCATCATGAACTGGGCCTGTTTAACGGCGATACCGGGATCCTGTGGCAATTCGAAGAGGGTCTGCGCGCCTGTTTTCGCGACTCTGGCGGGGAAATTCTTGATCTGGCGATAAGCCGCCTGCCCGAATTCACCCCCGCCTGGGCCAGCACCGTACATAAGTCCCAGGGATCCGAGTTTGACTCCGTATTGCTGATACTTCCATCGGATCCAGAATCGGGTGTACTGTCACGGGAGCTGCTTTATACCGCGATCACGCGAGCACGACAGCGGTTTATTCTGCATGCTTCGAATAAGGTTGTTGTCCGCGCTATCGAAAATCTTACCCGGCGCCAATCGGGTCTTGCGTATAAACTGGGTTGGCCGGGCTAAGTATCCTGGCCGGCTTGATTTAAGCGTGGTATGTACTACAAAAGTAAGCATTATCAGAAAGGGGAAACCCGCACTTTTCGGTAACACGGCTGCCCTGCGGTTACCGACCTGCAGTTCAATATGAGTGATATCGGCCTCGGCAAAGCCCTGATCGTCGACGACGAAAAAACCAATCGACTAATTTTAAAGTCGCTGCTGAGCAAGCAGGGTTACCAAACCATTGAAGCCGTCAATGGACAGGAAGCAATCGATCTGTTCAATCAGGAAAATCCCAGCATTATTTTCATGGACGTGATGATGCCCGTGCTTGATGGTTACGAAGCGACCCGTCAAATCAAGGCAGCCTCTGTAAACCGCTTTGTCCCGGTCATTTTCCTGACTGCGATGAGTGATGAGGAGGCGCTCGCGCAGTGCATCGAGGCCGGTGGCGATGACTTCCTGGTCAAGCCTTACGATAAGATTATCCTGCAGAGTAAAATTCGCTCGATGCAGCGTATTGCCGCACTAAACCGCGAAGTGCAAGGCATGTACAGCATGATTCATCGTGAGCAGGAAATCGCTGAGTCCGTGTTC
>JARFPR010000436.1 GCA_029288195.1 Gammaproteobacteria bacterium
CGCGGTTATTGGCGCAGCCAAGCCGGATGGCACACACCCGGCCTGGCCCGCATCCAATACCAAAAAGAAGGGCGCCACGACCCATCGCTGCAAATCCTGTCACGGTTGGGATTTAATGGGTAAGGACGGTGCCTATGCATCGGGCTCGTATAAAACTGGCATCGGTGGACTCACGCAACTGCAAGGCGCTTCAAGCGGGAAAGTAATTGCGGCGTTGAAAGATTCGACCCACGGTTTTGCCGGCAAGTTGGGCGAGCAGGATTTCAACGATCTGGCCAACTTCTTGACCAAGGGGCAATTCGATATCGACGCGGTAATCGATCGCGAATCGAAACTGGCCAAAAGTGGTGACAGTTCGAAGGGCGAGTCCTATTACAACACCGTCTGCGCAAACTGCCATGCAAAATCTGGCACGGAACCCGAAGGAATGCCCGCGCTCGGCGCGCTGTCCCACAAGAATCCCTGGGAGACTATCCAGAAAGTCATGAACGGCCAACCGAATTCCGAGATGCCGGCGATACGAGCCTTTGGTCTTCAGGTTGCGGTCGATATCCTGTCTTACGTGCAAACCCTGCCGAAGGAATAGCGTCGGGCCCCGCTAAGGCCTGCCTCCTTTTTTGCCGACCTGCAACATTAGTCGGCGAGGCGGGTGGTCATCGGGTTGGTTTCGTATTGCGTCCACTGGTGCAGCGAACCGTCGTACAATTTGACATCCTGTTTGCCGAGTATTTCGCGCAATACGAACCAGGCCGATGAGGCTTCATAGCCGCTGTTGCAGTACAGGATCAGGCTATCGCCAGTATCGATGCGCAGCGAATCGAGCAGGCCCAGATAATATTCGCGGTCGAAGTAGCGATTGCCACCCTTCATCGGATTCAGAAATTTATACGGCATATTACGTGAGCCTGGAATATGCCCGTGGGCGTAAACGTAATCCTTCTTTTCTAGACCGACATGATAGCGTAGCTCACGCGTATCGATCAGCGTCACCGCATTGTCCTGCATCGCTGCCCGAACCTGCTCCATGGTTGCCACCATATCCGGCTTTTCATCGCCAACCACGTAATTACCTGGCGTTACCGTGTCCACCTCGGTAACCAGGTCTTCGAGCGAGGCGACCCAGCTCGGATTGCCGCCATCGAGTAACGTTACCCGGTCGAAGCCAAAATATTTCATATGCCAATACAGCCGCGCGGCGCCGGTGACCTGCCCGGAGGTTTTGCCGCGATGCGTCAAAACCACCGTGCTGTCATTATTAATCCCGTGCGCACGCATGAATTTTTCGAAGCTGGCGGGATCTGGTCGCATTCGCGTGATGTTCCTGTCATTGATGTCGCGCTCGATCCGTATCTCTTTCACATCGACCAGTATCGCGCCCGGAATATGTCCGTCAGCGAAGCTCTCGATATTTTTGCGCACGTCGAGGACCACAACCTCGTCGATATTATTGGCCAGCCATTCGCCTTTGACCAGTGGCCCGGGTAATTCCAGAGCGGCCAATTGTGTTCCATATAAAAGACTGAGCATCGACAGCAATAATTTCATCATAACAACACCTCGTTCTAATAATACTATGATGCTCAGTCTGGATGGCGCGACCATGACCTTAATCAATTAATAACATAAGGATTAGGCGCGGTCTATCGACTCTAGTTGCTGTGGTTCCGCTCGCTGTTGCAGTGGCTGATCAGGCCCTAGAACAGCGTTTCCGGGGAAGCGAGCAACAGCAGGCCAAGCAGCGTTATTACCAGACCGCTGAGAAGTTTCAGCCAACGTCCCTGCCGCTGCTGCAGCTTGAACTTGCTCAATGTAAACACCGCGATGCCGACCATTAGCGCATCGTCAAAGATATAGGCAAGATTATACAGGGCCAGGTAAGCGTAATACTGCGATAGCGGCATCGCCTTCAGCGTTAATAGCTGGGTATAAAGCGCGGGTAAACCGGCGGTGCACAGCAATTCGATCAGGTTGACCATAACTGCGACCAGGGTTACGCCGATTAGTGCCGCGGTCAGGTTGCGGGCATGCAGCACGTTACGCACGCGCGCGTAAAGGGTCGGCTTGACGCTGTCGCTGATGCTGAGCGAGATCCCCTTGCCGAAGGCGAAAAAATCCTTGATGTGGATGAGACCGATGCTAAGCGCCAGCAGCGCGATCGCGACTTGCAGCCAACGCGCGAAACCGATCAGCAGAAACAGGTTCAGCCAGGCCGCCATGAAAGCGAAATACACCAGCCCGCTGACCAGCACGAAAGTGCCGGCCACCAGCAGGATGCGGCTACGTTTCTGGATATTGACGAGAATCGACAGCAGAAACAGCAATACCCACATCGCGCATGGGTTGAAGCCGTCGATAAGGCCCACGACCAGCGTAAACAACGGCAATCCGAGTTGTTCGATCGAATAACTGCCGAGCGGGGTACTGATTTCGAACTGGCCGATGCTGTCGCCAGAGGAAGTCAGCTGGCGCTCGATCCATTCCTCGCTGCCTGCCGCGCTGGAAAAACCTGCATAAAACGCACCGCAAATTAAAAACGACGGTACGCCGGGCTGCTCCATGCTGTGCAGGCTGCTGAGCGCGAACAAACGCTCGCGCGCGGCCGGGTCGGAGCCGACTTCGTGGTAATTTATGCTGACTTCTGGATAACGTTGCTGCAGCCGGTCGAGAAATATCTTGGCATCGGCACAATGCGGGCACCCGGCGCGCACAAATACTTCGATCAGCCCGCATTGATCTGCCGCGGCCGGCGTCGTCAGCGAGCCGAGTAATAAAACGAATGTGATCAGAATCCTGGACAAGATGAGGTAACGAAAGCTTCGCACAAATGCCGCGGTCCGTTGTGCCTGGCCGTTTTAACTGTAAAACATGTCGCGGTACATGCCCTCGGCCCAGGCCAGGCTGGCCTGGCCGCCCTGTGTATCCCAGCGCTCGATCAAATGTGTACGGTCGAACGCGAACTGGCCGGTTTTGTCGCTGAACTTGTAGTAGGTAATGATGCTCATCGCGCGCAGCGGATCTATGTCGACCGCGGAAAAACACATGGTTTGCGGGCTGCGCCAGCGCACCTCCTTGTCGAGTGCGTGCGCGGCAATCACCTCGGCGACATACTGCGCTTCCGAGTGTGCGGTATGGCCGCCCTTGGAAAAGGGTTGCGAACGCGAATCGCCGGTCACGTAAACGCGTTCGTCGTCGAGCAGGTGATAACGAAATGGGTCGGTATTGGCCGCCTTTTGCGGGCTGATCGGACTGGCGATGCCGTTATCTTCGATCAGGCGCGACGCGCGCACCGGCGGGTAAATAATCGCGTCGTCGAAATCGTACTCGTCAAACTCGGTTTCGACGCGGCGGCCTTCAATGTCGACGTTGGTGATCTCGGAACTCGACAGGTACTCGATGTAATCGCCGTAGAGCTCGGCGAAGGCGCGTGCGAAACCGGCCTTCTTGATGCGAATTTCGGCATTCATGTCGAGCAGCAGGATTTTTGCGCGCACGCGCTGGCGCTTGAACAGCGCCGCCACCATGCAGGCGCGCTCATAGGGTGCTGCCGTACAGCGAAAGTCGCCGTTAGGCACGTTGAGCAGGAAGGTACCGCCGCTGAAGCGATGAATCTTGCGTTTGATTGTCAACAGTTCCGAGCTCGAGACGAAACCGCCGGGATAGCGGTGAAACAGCAGGTTTTGCGCTTCGGTATCCTCGACCCCGATGCGCGCGTAGTCGTATTCGATACCGGGCGCGAGCACGAGATAATCGTAGTCGACGAATCCTTTTTCGGTATACACGCGGCGGGTCTCGCGATCGAAACCGAGTACGGTCGCCTGCATGAAGTGATAATCGTGGTTATTAGCGGCATCGAAAAAACTGTGGCTGAGAAAATCGAGATCGACCTGGTCGGCGAGCCATGAATTGCTAATTGGAAAGGAGACGAATGCCGACTGTCGATCGATCAACAACACGTCAAAGCCGGGATTGAAACGGCGCAGGTACTTCGCCATCGTTAGCCCCGACCAGCCGCCACCGACGACCACGACCCGCTGCCCCCGGGCCCGCGGCAAAGTGGCCTTGCGCAACAGGCTGTTGAGCGCGGGCGCCTGGCGGATCTCGTTATTATCCGCGCCCGTCGCGACGTTAGCGCTAACCGCGGTCGCCGCGAGTGCGACGCCAGATACCTGCAGAAATCTGCGTCGCTCGAGATCGGTGTTTTTTTTCATCTTTGGAGCCTTCATTTGAAATCGGGATTACGCCAGGCCGTATCGGGCGCAAGATCGGATACCGGTACCGGCAGATGCGATACGTAGTTCAACACCTGATCGAAATCCTGTTCGGTCAGCGTCGTGAACAGGCTGGCCATCACCGGTTCGATCCGGCGCAGGCGATCGCGTGCCAGGCGGGCCTGGCGTTTCATGTAGTTATAGTGCTGTCCCTGCAGGCGCGGATAGGACAGTTCGTTGTTACCCTCGCCGGATTGACCGTGGCAGCTACTGCAGTGTTGCCGGTAGAGTCTTTCACCGGATTCGTATTCGGCGCTGCCTTCGGGCCATGGTCCGCGGTTATGCGCCGGGTTCATCGGCAGTGTCGAAATATAGGCAACAACGTCGCCCAGGTCCTGGTAACCGCCGATGGTTCGCTCCTGCACGAACGGTTGCATTGACGGGTTGTTGCGACGCCCGCTGCGTATATCGAGCAATTGTTTCATCAACACGTTGACATGCTGCCCGGCGATCTGTGGATAGGTACCGTCGTCGTTGCCCCAGGCCTCTGGCAAGTGGCAGCGCGCGCAGATTTCGAAACTGCGACGACCGTTGTCGAGGTCGGGTGTGAATTCGAGCACCACACGAATCGGCTCGACGGCAGCCAGTTTCGACGAAAATACCAAAACAAGTATGCAAAGGCTGTGGCAAAGCGTTATATGTATCCTGTTCATCAGCGGCGGCCGGATTTCCCCGGTATAAGCGAATATTCACGATAAATTCTAGGGAAGTTGCTTACATATCGATTGATCAGCGTCAGGGATTGGGCGATTGGTCGACATACGCCTTAAGCCGTAATTAGCTCGCAATTCGGATCGAATCCTTTATTTCATATATCCAGGTGCGAATCCGGAAAGGCGACAGTGGCCACCGTCAATTTCGACAGGCACCATCAGCACAATCCCGAGACACACGCGGAAAGCGAGGTCTTGGTGGGACCCAACCAGGCATTACTATAGAATACGGCAGATCCGGCATTGCGCGACAGAGAAAAAAATGTCGAAGCAAATGATGTTCATCCCGCCATCGTT
>JARFPR010000527.1 GCA_029288195.1 Gammaproteobacteria bacterium
ACTATCGTGAATTCTAAGCATCGTTTGCTTGAGAAGATTGTCCAGGTCGTCTTCTTCCCATGATATCCGGCTGCTGTTCTGGCTCATCTCGAGACCTGAAACCGCGACACCGCCAGCGTTGGCGGCCTTGCTCGGCGCATAGAGGATTTTCGCGTGCTGGAAGGCATCGATACCGGCGAGTTCGGTGGGCATATTCGCGCCTTCGGAAACACCGATACAGCCGTTCTTGAGCAGGGTTTTTGCCTCTTCCTCGCTGATTTCGTTCTGCGTTGCGCAGGGCAGGGCGAGAGCGCAGGGAACACCCCAGGGTCTGCCCTCGTGGAAAGTGGCCGAGTTAAATTCGTCGGCGTATTCCTTGATGCGTCCACGGCGCACATTTTTTAGATCGAGGACATATTCCAGCTTGTTGGCATCGATGCCTTCCGGGTCATGTATAAAGCCGGAAGAATCCGACAGCGTTATTACCTTGCCGCCGAGATGATTCACCTTTTCGACGGCATAGGTGGCGACATTTCCGGAGCCCGAAACCGCCACCGTTTTTCCTTCGATGCTGTCGCCGACGCGCTGTAGCATGTTCTCCAGAAAATACACGGCGCCGTAACCGGTCGCCTCGGTGCGAATCTTGCTGCCACCAAATTCGATGCCCTTGCCGGTGAGTACCCCGACAAATCGATTTTCGATGCGCTTGTACTGGCCGAACAGGTAGCCGATTTCACGCGCGCCGACGCCGATATCGCCAGCCGGCACATCGGTATCCTCACCGATGTGGCGGTGCAACTCGACCATGAAAGATTGACAAAAACGCATTACCTCGTTGTCAGTCTTGCCCTTGGGATTGAAATCAGAGCCGCCCTTGGCGCCGCCCATGGGTAGCCCGGTAAGACTGTTTTTGAAGGTCTGCTCATAGCCGAGAAACTTGAGCACGCTCAGGTTGACCGAAGGATGAAAGCGCAGTCCCCCTTTATAAGGACCAATCGAGTTGTTGAACTGCACGCGGTAACCACGTTGATTGCGAATATTGCCCTTGTCGTCGGTCCAGGGCACGCGAAACATGATGACCCGGTCAGGTTCGGCCATGCGTTCCATGATTTGCATTTTATGGTAGATGGGTTTATCCGCGATGTAAGGAAAAATGGTACTCGCGACCTCGGATACCGCCTGGTGAAATTCTATTTCTCCAGGATTGCGTTTTTTAACCCCATTCAGGAAACGCTCAAGATATTCTGCAGTTTTGTTCATGCTTCCCCCTCCTCGTGGCTGAACACTATTATTCTGAAAATCCTTTCACTGGCGGCCGCGAGCAAAGTTCCAGCAGCGGGTACAGTTTCAGGTAATCATTATTGCGCGGATAATAACATTTGTTTCGCCGGTCGTGCGTCGATTTATCCTGATCGCAGGGAAACAAACGAATCAAGGTTCTCAGTTGTCGAGGCGCCGCAGTGTGACCTGGACTTCGTCAGACTGGCTACGCAGGCGGTGCATCAATTCCTGTTTCTGGTATCCCTGCGCGTATGTTGTAATGCGATATTCGCCGCTACCGAGATTGCTAAAGGTAAATCGACCATCGATGTCGGTGGCTTGCGAGCGGTATTGATGATACCTGATCTGGCCATCGAGCAAGGTTTGATCCAGCGT
>JARFPR010000534.1 GCA_029288195.1 Gammaproteobacteria bacterium
GTTGCGCCAGCGAACGAATTCATTAATATGGCGGGCCGATGATTTATCGCAACATGAAACCCTCCGATCACGCAGCAGTCATGGCCCTGTGGCGCAGCTGTAACGGTATCAGTCTGCGTGACGCAGACTCCTGCCAGAGTACCGAAAAGTATCTTGAACGCAATCCGGGCCTCAGTTTCGTAGCGCAGGATGAGACCGGTATCGTCGGCACCTTGATGGCCGGTCATGATGGCAGGCGTGGCTACATTCAGCATTTGGCAGTGGCTCCCGCACTGCGTGGAAAGGGCATCGGCGATAAACTGGTCAAGCTGTGTCTCGATGCATTGAAATTACAGGGAATTGTTAAATCGCATGTGCACGTGTTGGGCGATAATGGTGCGGGTCGTGCTTTCTGGTCGAATCGCGGCTGGGTACACCGTGCCGAGATCGAAATGTATTCCTTCATTAACGGCACAAATCAAAATGCCTAGCATGGTTATCGAGCACCTCGATCCTGATTCCCCGGACGTACAGGCATTGATCGCAGCATCCGATGCCTATTACATTGATCTCTACCCGGTCGAGAGTACCCATCTTGAGAACAGCGAGGACCTGAAGAGGCCCAACGTGTTGTTTGTCGGCTGTCGTATCGACGGTGAACTGGTTGCCAGTGGGGCTGCCAAGATCCTGCAGGACGACGTTAGCTATGCCGAAATCAAGCGCGTGTTCGTGCTTGCGCAATACCGTGGTAAAGGCCTGTCAAATAAAATCATGCACTACCTGGAGGGTGAACTGGAAGTCCGCGGTGTAACGCTGTTTCGCCTCGAAACCGGGATTAAACAACCAGAGGCCCTCGGTTTGTATCGCAAGCTCGGATATCGGGAACGGGGTCCATTCGGAGCCTATGTTGCTGATCCGTTAAGCGTGTTCATGGAAAAATGTGTGGGCCCTGAAACATGAATACAGGGTGATGAAAATTCTACTGCTCGGGGACTATGACCCGGCTGTTGTTGCTCACCAGGCAATTCCGCGCGCAATCGATCTCGCTGCTCAAACCCTAGCGACAGAGGTTGGGCAAACCTGGCTGCGCACGGCTGAACTGAATCCGCAGTCGATGCCTGAATTCGACGCGTTGTGGTGTGTTCCGTTTAGTCCCTACGAAAAGCCGGAAGTGGTAATAGCCGCTATCAAGTTCGTTCGCGAGAACGATATCCCTTTTCTTGGCACCTGTGCCGGCTATCAACATGCCGTGATCGAATTTGCGAGGAACGTACTTGGCTTCGAATCTGCTGCCAGTCTCGAGGATGATCCGGATACACCAATGCCGATGATTGCGCCGTTGACATGCAAGCTTTACGATCAGGCCGAAGCAATAAATATTGAGCGCAGCTCCGGGGCAGGTGAAATATATCAAGCTGAAAGGGTGCTGGAAGAGTATCATTGTGGATTCGGAGTCAGTCGAGATTTCGTGCAAGTCTTCGAAAACAGTCAGTTTAGATTTAGTGGGTATGATGACAACGGCGACCCTCGTATCTGCGAAATCCCGGGTCACCGGTTTTTTATCGGCACCGCTTTCCAACCCGAACGATCAGCGTTGAAGCAGAGAGTTCATCCGTTGATAACCGCCTTTTTAATGGCAGCACTTTGAGGGATCCATGATGCAGGCCGAAATGTACAAAGTAGGGACGATAGGAAAAGGGTTTTTCGCAATCATGGCGCGTCCCTCGCTGGAGCAGGGCGACCCTGCATCGGTGGTTAATATCTCTCGACTCGGCATAAATCTGGTGGTTTCGCTGCTTGAGGACAACGAGGCGCGCACCCTGGGGCTCGACGCAGAACGCGAGGTGGTCAAGGCACTGGGTATGGATTTTGTTTCCTTCCCGATCCCGGACATGGGATTGCCAAAATCGGTG
>JARFPR010000005.1 GCA_029288195.1 Gammaproteobacteria bacterium
CGGCAACCGGTTTGCTCGCAAAAACCCAGCATTGCTTCCATCTTGTGATGCAAGACGCGTTTAAACTGATCGTCGGCGTCGCTTTGCGCCATCATCTGGCGCAATGTAATGATGTCCTGCAAGCCATAGGCCATCCACGCGTTGGCGGCTTCGCCGTCACGCCCGGCACGGCCGGTTTCCTGGTAGTAGGATTCGAGATTCTTGGGCAGGTTAAGGTGAGCCACGAAGCGCACGTCTGGCTTGTCGATGCCCATGCCGAAGGCAATGGTGGCAACAATAATAACGCCTTCCTGTTGCAGGAAGATGCGCTGGTGTTCGGCGCGCGTATGCTTATCGAGCCCGGCATGATAGGGCAGGGCAACACGCCCTTTATCGCTCAACCATTTCGCGGTTTCCTCGACCCGTTTGCGCGACAGGCAATAGACAATTCCCGCGTCTGAGGAGTGATTTTCCTGAAGGAAACGCCACAATCTCTGGCGATTGTTATCTCCCTGGGTGACGCGATAAAAGATGTTGGGGCGATCGAAACTGTGTACGAAACGTCGTGCGTCCTGTAACTGCAACTGTTGTTCGATCTCGAGCAGGGTGCGCTGATCAGCGGTGGCGGTGAGCGCGATGCGAGGAATCCCTGGAAAGCGCTCGTGCAGTCGAGTCAGCTTCCGGTAATCGGGTCTGAAATCGTGCCCCCATTGCGAAACGCAGTGCGCCTCGTCGATGGCGAACAGCGCGATCCGGCAATCCGCGAGCATATCCAGGAAGTCATCACCCAGGGCGCGTTCAGGAGCGACGTAGAGTAGATCGATTTGGTTGGTGCGCAATTGCTGCCTGACCTGTCGCTGCTGTTCGGGCGTCTGGGTCGAATTCAGGAATGCGGCGTTAATTCCGTTTTGTGCGAGCGCGTCGACCTGGTCCTGCATCAGCGCGATTAGTGGAGAAATAATAATGCCGGTACCTTCGCGCAACATTGCCGGGATCTGGTAACACAGTGATTTGCCACCCCCGGTCGGCATTAAAACCAGCGCGTCCTGTCCTGCAATCAGCGTGTCGATGATCTGCTGCTGTTGAAAACGAAACTGCGCGTAACCGAAGCGGCTACGCAGAATATCAAGTGCTTGAGACATGGTGATATAGTCTTCCTTTTATCAATTGTTTATGAACTGTCCTTGTCATTCCGGCCAACATTTCGACCAGTGCTGCGGTCGATTTATATCACATCGCGAGCTGCCTGAAAACGCGCTGCAGCTGATGCGTTCGCGTTATTGCGCCTATGTGCTTGATGATGCTGAATATTTGTCCGAAACCTGGCACCCGGATTTCAGGCCATCGCGGCTGACAGGTGATTCCGGTATCCGTTGGATTGGCCTTACCATCATCGACAGTGATGAACAGGATATACAGGCTCTGGTGGAATTCGAGGCGCGTCTGTTGGTAAATGGTCAGGTGCGGGCGATGCATGAAAAAAGCGCCTTCAGGTCGGAACAGGGGAGATGGCTGTATACCGAGGGTCAGATGCTAGCGCCCAGCTTTCATCCCTGGAAACCGGGTAGGAACGAAATCTGCCCCTGTGGTAGCGGTAAAAAATTCAAACGCTGTTGCGCCTGAGATCCTACAGCAGACGGTCGCGAATACCATGCAATACGATGTCCGTATAGCCGACAATGCCGATCACCTTGCCGTTTTCGACTACCGGTGCGCGACCGATGCCGAAGTTTTCGAACAGGCGCGCGCAGTAGCGAATATCCATGCCAGGGTCAACACTGACCACGGGTTTCGACATAACCTCGTAGATATTGATGCGTTCGGGTGCCTTGTTCTTGGCCAAAACCTGCTTTGCGATATCCGATAACAATACGATTCCGTATTCGTCGTTCTCATGTCGGGTATCGACGATGAAACACTTGGATTCGGGGTGGCTTGATTTCTTTAACACGTCTGCCACGGTATCCATACCATCAACGAGATCGAAATCCGGTTTCATGACATCCTTCACCCGAACAATAATTTTTTTACTCATATCTCTTCCTCAACAATTTCAGACAACTGGTTGATCTGTTGCGATACACCGACCGCGTCATCGACGTCGATACTGAAAGCGATACCGGAACCAGGATGGGCCTCAAATTCCCCGGTAGCCTCGATGTTCTCGAGGATTTCGCGACACATATGTTCTTCGACCAGTAGCAATACCACGTCTCTTTGTGTTTCCAGGCTCAGGCCGAGAAAAGTCTTGGCAACCTGCATCCCCTCACCACGAGCGCTGGAAATTACGGTTGAGCCGGTAGCACCTTTGTTCCTGGCGGCTTCGACAACTTTTTCAGTGATCGAATCCTCGGTCAGTGCAATGATTAGTTTAAAGTGCATGATGATTTCTCACTCAGTTGGGGTCTTGTTACTGCGCCTGGCCTTCCATTCGGAAAGCTGGGCATAGGCAAGTACAGACATTATCGGAAACAGGCTGGCAAAGGCAATCAAACCAAAGCCGTCGAGCAATGGGTTGCGACCGGGTACGGTGCTGGCAAGGCCGAGTCCAAGTGCCGCTACCAGGGGCACCGTTACGGTCGAAGTGGTAACGCCGCCGGAGTCATAAGCCAGTGCAATGATCATCCGCGGCGCGAACATGGTTTGTATCAGCACAAACACGTAGCCGGTAATAATGTACCAGTAAAGTGGGGTACCGGTAATGATGCGGTAGACTCCAAGCGCAATACCGATGGCGACGCCGAGGGCAACCGCAATACGTAGGCCCCAGATGCCGATACTGCCAGCGGAAACCTGGTTGGCCTTGATTGCTACAGCAAGCAGCGCAGGCTCGGCAATCGTGGTCGAAAAGCCGATCGCGAAAGCAAACAGGTAAACCCACTGGTATTCCCACCACGCGAGTCGATGCGGAACATCGTCTCCAAGGATAAATACGGGGTCGGTTAACTGCTGCGCCATCAATTTGCC
>JARFPR010000105.1 GCA_029288195.1 Gammaproteobacteria bacterium
TATGAAATTACTGGTCACCGGTGCCGCCGGATTTATTGGCTATGCGCTTGCCGACAAGTTATGTCAGCGCGGCGATGTTGTTGTTGGTCTTGACAATCTCAATGACTACTACGATGTTGGTCTGAAACAGGCGCGTCTTGCACAATTAAAAGCCCACGATAACTTCCACTTCGTTGAACTGGATCTTGCGGATTCGAACGCGATGGAAGAACTTTTCAAGCAACATGGTTTTGAACGCGTACTGAACATGGCAGCACAGGCCGGCGTGCGCTATTCACTGGAAAATCCGCGCGCCTACATCGATAGCAACCTCGTCGGGTTTGGCAATTTGCTTGAATGCTGCCGCGATCACGAAATCGAACACCTGGTTTACGCATCTTCCAGCTCGGTATACGGTGCCAACGAAAAGATTCCCTTTAGCACCTCGGATAATGTCGATCACCCGGTTTCGCTGTATGCAGCCACCAAGAAGGCGAATGAATTAATGGCGCATAGCTACAGCCATCTGTACCGGATTCCCTGCACCGGGTTGCGATTTTTTACCGTGTACGGACCCTGGGGCCGACCGGATATGTCACCCATATTGTTTGCCGACGCCATTACCCAGGGAAAGCCGATAAAGGTGTTCAACCAGGGCCGCCACAGTCGTGACTTCACCTATATCGATGATATCGTCGACGGCGTGGTCCGTTGCCTCGATCGCGTGCCGACTGATAACCCGCACTGGTCAGGTGAACATCCTGATCCTGCGAGCAGTCGCGCCCCTTGGCGGATATATAATATCGGCAGGGGAGAGCCGGTAGAATTACTGGATTATATCGCGCTAATGGAACAGGCATTCGGCCAGGAAACGAGTCGTGAAATGCTTCCCGCCCAGCCCGGGGATGTCGAGAATACCTTTGCCGATATCGATGCCCTGGTAGCGGATACCGGTTATAAACCAAGCGTTTCAATTGAACAGGGACTGCAGAAATTCGCCGCCTGGTATATAGATTATTACCGCAAGAAATAACTTATAATGGCAAAATAATAGCCTGAAAAAGGCAGCCGTTCGACCGAGGAGTTTCACATCGTTGACAAAAGCCAACAACCGGCCTTGCTAGAGGTTAACAATCTGGCGGTAGATTTTGATCTGCAGGGTAGCCCCGTTCCTGCGCTCAAGGATGTATCTTTCAAGGTAAACCCGGGCGAGACCGTCGCCCTGGTCGGGGAATCGGGGTCCGGCAAGTCGGTTACCTCGCAGGCGATCATGGGAATCCTGCCGCGTAACGCCACGATTCGTGCCGGTGAAATACTGTTCGATAGCCCGGAGAACGGACAGCGAGTCGATATTGCGCAACTCGACCCGGAAAGCACGCAAATGCGCCAGATACGGGGCGGCAGTATCTCGATAATTTTCCAGGAACCAATGACTTCGCTGTCACCGGTGCATACGATTGGTGATCAGATCAGTGAGGCCCTGTTTCTGCATCGTGACGCCAGTCGCGAGGAAGGCATGAAACTGACCGAGACGATGCTGCAACATGTCGGCTTTGCCGAGCCTTCCAGGGCCTTGAATATGTTTCCGTTTGAACTCTCGGGCGGACTGCGGCAGCGTGCGATGATTGCCATGGCGATGATATGTCATCCGTCGTTAATGATTGCCGACGAGCCGACCACCGCGCTCGATGTTACGATCCAGGCGCGTATTCTCAAGCTGATCCGGGAACTGCAGGCCGAGCTGGGCATGGCGCTGTTATTGATTACCCACGACCTGGGCGTTGTTGCCAACATGGCAGAGCAGGTAGTGGTGATGTATCACGGCAAGGTCATGGAGGCTGGCCCGTTACGGCGCCTATTTGAAAACCCGCAACATGAGTACCTCAAGGCATTGATGCACGCGGTACCGAGATTCGACCTGGAACCGGGTGAGCGCCTGGTGCCGGTGCGAGAGATCCATTCCGAGACTGGAGCCCTGATTAACAAGCACCCATCGGACCAGCTGCCCAATGCCAGCGAACCGCATTTACGAGTTAATGATCTCAGCAAGACCTACCACCTGCATGGTGGCAACTGG
>JARFPR010000139.1 GCA_029288195.1 Gammaproteobacteria bacterium
TAGGAAAACTCGTCTTCGTTGCGCACCCCGCACCAGGGGCATTCGATTCTTAGCATATCAATACCTCCTAGTGTGATTTGGGTGAGGCGCCAACGCCTTTCTCGTCGATGATATTACCTTCGCGAAAACGCTCCAGCGTAAACTCGGCGTTCAGCGCATGCGGTTTGTCATTTGCGATGGTGTGCGCAAATACCCAGCCCGAAGCCGGGGTCGCCTTGAAGCCGCCGTAACACCAGCCTCCGTTCAGGTAAAGGTTATCAATCGGCGTCTTGCCGATGATCGGTGTACCGTCCATCGACATATCCATAACGCCACCCCACTGGCGCAATACGCGCAGGCGTGCGAGGCAGGGCATCATGGTCACGCCGCCGGCGACAACATGATTGAAGGTCGGCAGGTTGCCGCGTTGCGCGTAGGTATTCCAGCCGTCGATATCACCGCCGAAAACCAGGCCACCCTTGTCCGACTGGCTGATGTAAAAGTGGCCCGCACCGAAGGTGCAGACAGTGTCAACCAGCGGCTTGATGCCCTCGGTGACAAAGGCCTGCAGCACGTGTGATTCGATCGGCAGCTTCATGCCGACCATATCGAACAAACGGCTCGAATTACCCGCAACCGCAACGCCAACCTGGCCTGCCTCTATAGGGCCGCGCGTGGTTTCGACTCTGATGACCTGGTCACCCTTGCGCTTGATGCCCGTGACTTCGCACTTTTGAAAAATTTCAACACCGAGTCGGTCGGCCGCGCGCGCGTAACCCCAGGCCACCGCGTCGTGGCGCGCGGTACCGCCGCGTGGCTGCGCCAGGCCGCCTTGGACCGGAAAACGTGTATTCTTAGAGAAGTCGAGGTGTGGCATCAGTTTCCTGACGCCGTCCAGATCATGCATGACCGCATCGATGCCGTTTAACCTTAAAGCGTTACCGCGTCGCGCGAAAGCATCGCGCTGGGCATCATTATGAATCAGGTTTAATACACCGCGCTGGCTGAACATCACGTTATAGTTCAGGTCCTGACTCAAGCTCTCCCATAATTTCATCGAATGCTCGTAGAACTGTGCATTCGGGTTGAGCATGTAGTTGGAGCGCACGATGGTCGTGTTGCGGCCGGTATTTCCTCCACCGATATAACCTTTCTCCACGACCGCGACGTCGGTTATGCCGTGCAGTTTGGCTAGGTAATAGGCCGTGGCCAAACCATGGCCCCCGCCGCCGATAATGACGACGTCGTAGCGTTTGCGCGGTTCCAGGTTGCGCCAGGCCCTGGTCCAGCCGCGATTCCCGGTGAGTGCCTGTTTGAGCAGGCTGAATCCTGAATAATGCATAAGCTTGTTATTGATTGAGGCTAGGTAAAGAATACCCGGTGACAGCCGCCCATTGCCAGCAAATTTACCGGCAAGGTTTCATATTCAACGTGTGCGACCAGTTTAAACAGAATGCAGGGATTGCAGTCAATCGGTAAACGACTTGCCAGAGCATATAAACGACATGCCTGAACGAACAGCAAACAGTGATAGTCAATCACAGATGCGCCAGAAAAACAGCGAAAGATTCCACGATTCAGGCTATATTGGCGTTTAACCATACGAATATTTTTTGGCGCCAGGGGTGCCAAAGTGCAGACCAATTAGAACTAAAACGTATGTCGAGGGCTAACGAAGAAGGTATTGCCAGATCGTCAGGTAGCATCTACCTGATCACGGGCGCGATGCTATCGGTGCTGGTCTGGATTGTGTCGTACAACTTCATCGTAATGGAAGAAGAAGAACGTTTTAAAGACGCTGAAGCCCAGGCCCACCAGATCGCAGTTTTTTTCGAAAGTCATGTCGTAGGAATTTTCCAGTATGGCGATGCCTACCTGAAACTGGTGCGCCGAGAATATGTACGGCACTATGACCTTGCGAAAATTGAGCAATTGATGGCCGAAGTTCCGCTCAACCATTCGATTGCTTCCCATATCACGATTATCGACGAAAATGGCACCCCCCTGCTGGTGTCAGGTCACAAGATCAAGGCTGGAACGACGGCCCGAGACCGCGATTACTTCCAGTTTCAAAGGCATGCGAAGGGCGACGAACTGCTCGTGTCAAAGATGCACCGGGGGCGCAACAGCGGCAAGCTGATCGTCAGGCTAGTGCGCCGTTACGACAAGCCAAACGGTGAGTTTGGCGGTGTCATGTTTGTTGCGCTCGAGGCCAATCATATTACCGATTTTTTCAACACCATGCAGATGGGTCCGCAGAGTTCCGCAACACTGGTGGGTAAAGACAAGTTCGTTCGCGCGAGGTCCTCCTACGGACCCCTGGGGCCCGGCCAGAATATCAGTGGATCGCAGATCTGGAAACGACTCGAGGAGAGTCCGACCGGTCAATATCTGCAAACCAGCGTCGTCGACAACGTAACGCGTGAGTATGCCTACCGCGAAGTACCCGGGTTTCCGCTCATCGTTGCGATCGGTTTATCGGTCGATGATTTGCAGCACTCGATCACGCATTCCAGGCTTAATCACTATTCAGTTGCTGCGCTGGTAACCCTGCTGATTGCGGGGACGACGTTTTTTTTCTACCGTCAGCGACAATTGCTTGTCCAGATAGAAGCCAAAAACAGAGAGCTGGAACAGCGAGCCGTGGAAATCGAGAACAAGAACACCGAGCTGCAAAATCAAAATGTCGAACTCGAGCGTTTTAATTACACGGTATCGCATGACCTCAAGGCACCGCTGGTTACAATTAAGGGATTCCTTGGTTTGCTGCGAAAAGATATTGATGCGCAACAGCCGGAAGCGATCGAACGCGATGCCGCCCAGATCAGTGACGCCGCAGACAAGATGGCCCAGTTGCTGGAGGAATTGCTCGAATTAAGTCGAGTTGGCCGCCAGATGAACGTTCCTGAAAAGCTGAACCTGAATCAATTGGTGCAGGAAGCCCTGGAGCGAGTTGCGATACAAATTGAAAACCGGGATGTCGAAATTCGGATCGCTCCCGATATGCCGACAGTTTTTGGTGATTCGGGCAGGTTGCTCGAAGTTTTTCAGAATCTTGTCGATAACTCGATCAAGTTCATGGGCGCCCAGGAAGCGCCCTGTATTGAAATTGGTGCACACCGGGAAAATGGCGAGGTTCACTGTTTCGTGCGAGATAATGGTATCGGTATCGCCTCGGAGTACCAGGACAGGGTTTTTGATCTGTTTGAGCGACTCGATACCAGGGTTGAAGGTACCGGTATCGGGCTAGCCCTGATCAAGCGTATTATCGAAGTTCATGGTGGCAGAATCTGGGTCGAGTCGGAAGCTGAAGGGCAGGGTGCCACTTTCTGGTTTACGCTACCGGACGATCGTATCGAGTCCGCGGCCTGATTATAGGCACGCAGGATCAATCATCCTGTCGGTTGGCGGGTTACATCGATCGTGTAGTTAACGAATCCATCAGTACCCCCGGTGATTTTATCGTACAGGTTGCGCGCGACCGAGTTGTGACTTTGCGTGTGCCAATAGACTTCAGCCCAACCTTGCTGTCTTGCCGCATCAACCACGGCCTCGATCAAGCTCCTGCCAATCCCGGCACCACGGATACCGGGCTGCACGAAAAGGTCGTTGAGATAACACACCGGCTGTGCATACCAGGTATGCGCATGCGGGAAAAAGTGGACCATGCCGACCAGCTTGCCGTCATCGCTTGCCGCCACCCGGCACTGAATTTCATGCGCAGGATCGATAATCCGCTGCCATAGCAAATCTGTAATTTCGTCTGCCAGGTTCGATTGGTAGAATTCCAGGTAACCCTGCCAAAGTGGATTCCATTGGTTTCGATCTGATTCAGTGGCTGGCCTTACTTGATAGTCTGGTGATGTCATCGGGGTGGTTCAGGTTGGTTGGAAACTGGCTAATTATATCTTGCCTGGCATCGTCGGGATGGCTAAAATCGCAGCCCGCTGGCAGCGATGGCGTCGGTGCCGATAAAGCGACTATTCAAGTCCTGTACGCCCGGATTTTTTCGGAGTGAGTACAATGTCTCAAACCCAACGTCCCGATTTCTTCGAACTGCAAAACGG
>JARFPR010000173.1 GCA_029288195.1 Gammaproteobacteria bacterium
CGTATTCTCGAAGTGCCGGTGGGCGAGCAGATGCTCGGCCGTGTGGTTAACTCGCTGGGCGAGCCGATCGACGGCAAGGGCGCGATCGACGCCAAGCAGTTCGAGCCGATCGAAAAAGTAGCGCCCGGTGTTATCGCACGCCAGTCGGTATCGCAGCCGGTGCAGACCGGCCTCAAGTCGATCGACTCGATGGTGCCAATCGGACGTGGTCAGCGAGAATTGATCATCGGCGACCGTCAAACCGGCAAGTCGGCGGTAGCGATCGACGCGATCATCAACCAGAAGGGCACCGGTATCAAGTGTGTCTACGTCGGTATCGGTCAGAAAGCTTCTACCATCGCCAACGTGGTGCGCAAGCTCGAAGAATTCGGCGCCATGGAGCACACCATCGTGGTCGCGGCCAACGCCTCGGATTCTGCGGCGCTGCAATTCATCGCCCCTTATTCCGGTTGCACCATGGGTGAATACTTCCGCGATCGTGGCGAAGACGCCTTGATCGTTTATGACGATCTGACCAAGCAGGCCTGGGCTTACCGCCAGGTATCGCTGCTGCTGCGTCGTCCGCCGGGACGCGAAGCCTACCCGGGTGACGTTTTCTACCTGCACTCACGCCTGCTTGAACGTGCTGCGCGTATCAACTCGGACTACGTCGAAAAGATTACCGACGGCAAGATCAAGGGCCAGACCGGTTCGTTAACCGCGATGCCCATCATCGAAACCCAGGGCGGTGACGTATCGGCATTCGTACCAACCAACGTTATCTCAATTACCGATGGCCAGATCTTCCTCGAATCGGATCTGTTCAACGCCGGTATCCGGCCCGCGATTAACGCTGGTCTGTCTGTATCGCGCGTGGGTGGCGCGGCGCAGACGCCGATCATCAAGAAACTTGGTGGCGGTGTGCGCCTGGCACTGGCGCAGTATCGCGAACTCGCGGCTTTCTCGCAGTTTGCCTCCGATCTCGACGAAGCTACGCGTAAGCAGCTGGAGCGCGGCCAGCGCGTTACCGAACTGATGAAACAACGCCAGTACTCGCCAATGTCGGTCGCCGAAATGGCAATTTCGCTGTTCGCGGCGAACGAGGGTTATCTCGATGACGTCGAGGTCAACAGGGTGGTCGCTTTTGAAGACGCGATGCTCGGCCATATCCGCTCCAACAACCAGGACATGATCGACAAGATCAACGAGGCCGGCGATTACAACGACGACATCGCCGCGGAAATCAAGGCGGCGATCGACGATTTTAAAGCCAATGGCGTTTACTAAGAGAGCTTAAACATGGCTGGCGGCAAAGAGATAAAGACCAAGATCGCGAGTGTTCAAAACACTCAGAAGATCACCGCGGCGATGGAGATGGTAGCGGCCAGTAAAATGCGCCGTGCCCAGGACCAGATGTTCGCCACGCGTCCCTATGCGCGGCGTATTGCCCAGGTGGTTAGTCATGTAGCAAGCGCGCATCCCGAATACAAACATCCGTTCCTGATCGACAGGCCGATCAAACGTATCGGCTTAATCGCAATATCGACCGATCGCGGACTTTGCGGTGGCCTGAACACCAACATGTTCAAGAAAGCGCTCAACCATATTGGTGACTTCGATGACAAGGGTATCGAAATTAAAGTGGTGACCTTCGGTACCAAGGCGCTTGGGTTTTTTAAGCGAATCGGAGCCAAGGTAGTCGCCGAGACCAGTCATATCGGCGATCGCCCCGAGATTGCCAAGATCATCGGTCCCGTGCAGGTTTTGCTCAGCAGTTTTGAAAAAGGTGAAGTCGACGCTATCTATTTGATTTCTAACGAATTTGTCAACACCATGACCCAACAACCGACGGTTACCCAGTTGGTGCCGGTTGAGCCCGCACCCGACGAAGAGCTAAGGCATCACTGGGATTACATTTACGAACCCGATTCCAAGGAAGTACTCGACAGTTTACTCGAGCGTTACATCGAGTCGCTGGTTTACCAGGGCGTGGTTGAAAACGTGGCCTGTGAAATGGCAGCACGCATGATCGCGATGAAGAGCGCAACTGACAACGCGAGCGACATGATCGACGAGCTTCAACTTATTTATAACCGTGAACGTCAGGCTGGCATTACGCAGGAAATCAGCGAAATCGTCGGCGGCGCGGCAGCAGTTTAAACAGTTTCAGTATTGATAGAGGATTAACAGATGAGCACAGGTAATATCGTGGAAGTAATCGGCGCGGTCGTCGACGTAGAATTTCCCCGAGACGCTGTTCCCAAGATTTACGATGCGCTTTTGATCGCCGAGGCCGAAGGCCTGACGCT
>JARFPR010000205.1 GCA_029288195.1 Gammaproteobacteria bacterium
TACACGGTCGGGCAGATGACGCTACTGTTCCTGGCCAATGGTGTATTGACGATTTACCTGGCGCCTCGCATTGGTCGGTTGGTGAGTTACTGGGGTGAGAAGCGAACGCTGACAGTGGAATATACGGGACTCGTAATAATCTTTACCGCTTATGCATTTGCCGAAGTGGCCTGGTTTGCAGCCTTGCTCTATATTGTTGACCACGTTTTTTTTGCGATGGCCATCGCACTTAAGAGTTACCTGAAAAAAATCGCCGATCCAGCAGACATGGCTGCGACTGCCGGGGTTTCGTTTACTATCAACCACGTAGCCGCGGTAGTTCTGCCGTTCGCACTGGGGTTGCTGTGGTTGGTGTCACCGTCGCTGGTGTTTATCATCGGCGCAGCGATTGCATTTGCCTCGCTACTGCTGTCGCAGTTGGTGCCCGGCAGGCCGGAGCGCGGCATGGAAACCGTTTTTTCAACCAGTTGAATCCGGCCTTTATATGCCGAGGTAATGACCTTCCAGGTCAACTTAGAATCCCGTTCTCAATCCCTGATCACGCAGCGATTGGTGAGGCTGCCAAGACCCTCAACTTCGACGCTGACGACATCACCCTGACCCAGCCAGATCGGTGGATCGCGAAACGCACCGACGCCATGCGGGGTACCGGTAGCAATAACGTCGCCCGGTAACAGGGTAAATGCTTCACTCAGGTACTCGATCAGGTAGGGAATCCGGTAGATCATTTCGCGCGTGTTCGAATCCTGCATGAGCTGACCATTGAGCATGCATTTAATTGAAAGGTTATGCGGATCATCAATTTCGTCGCTGGTAACGAGACAGGGTCCAAGTGGGCAAAAACTGTCGAGGCATTTTCCGCGTAACCACTGGTCACCGGGACGAAATTGCAGATCGCGGGCACTGACATCGTTGCAGTTCATGTATCCGGCGATGTAGTCGTAGGCGTTTGCTTCGCTGACATCCTTAGCCGCCTTGCCGATTACCACGGCTAGCTCGGCCTCGTAATCGACCTGTTGCGTGAGTCCCCTCGACCAGTGGATATCTGCGTCGGTGCCAATGATCGCGGACGGGTACTTGCAAAACATGGTTGCCAGTTCAGGAACCCCTATGTCGGCCTCACGAATATGATCCATGTAGTTCAGACCGATTGCGATAATCTTGCTGGGATTAGTTACCGGTGACAGTAACTTCACTGAGTCCGCCGGGATACCGTCATCTGCTGTTCCCAGCAAATCCCTTGCAGTTTGCATCGCGACCTCGCCAGCCTTGAGAAATTCAAGCATATCATCGGGTAACTCGCCGGCGCTCGCACGATGCAGGTTGACTATGCGATCGTCTTTGATTGCCCCGAGATGGGCCTGCTCCCCGGTCGACTTATAACTCACCAGTTTCATTTATTGTTACTCCGTTGTATTCGATCTGTTGTTGAGCACCGTTGATGTGTTATCGATCATCACATCTTTAACAGGCTTCGTAATCTGGATTAATCCGGGCTGCTGCATACCTGATGGTAACGGGACAGTCCGAACTGGCAACATTTTTTCGTTGGTCAGTTACCCGGTATTGCGTAAGCCGGCGGCAATGCCGTTGATGGAGCTTAATAGCGCCGCCTGCCATTGCATCCGATCTGCCTTCGACTGGGTTTCATCGCGATATTTCTTCAGCACGTCGATTTGTAAAAATGCAAGCGGATCGAGATAAGGGTCACGTCTCGACAGTGACAGCGTGAGTACCGGGTCGTTAGCCAGCAGTTTTTTCAAGTTGGCAACCTGCAACACTGAATCGATGCTGCGCTTGTTTTCCTGCCTGAGTGTATTAAATATCGAGTCGGCAAATTTCCGCTGGTCACAAAGCTTGCTGTATTCCATTGCAATACGCATATCGGACTTATAAAGCGACATTTGCAGGTTACTGATCATTGCAGCGAAGAAAGGCCAATGCCGATTCATTGCGCGCAGCTGTTTGATCCTGGCGGGTTTTCCTTCCGACCATTTTTCAATCGCATAACCCACCCCGTACCAGGCAGGCATCATGGTGCGTGACATGCTCCAGCCGAAAACCCAAGGAATCGCACGCACCGACGATTTAGAGAGATCACCCTTGCGCCGATGCGCCGGTCTTGAACCGATATTCATCAAGCCGATTTCACTAACCGGGGTGGTTTCGTAGAAATACTCGAAGAACCGATCGGTGTTATCCGTTAATTGCCGATAATACTGTTCCGAAAATTCGGCCAGCTGTTGCATCACCGGGTGGTACTGATCGTAGTTCGCGTCGTCTTGCTGTCGTGATCCGAGGCTCGCCTTCATCAGGCCCGTGATGCCCATCGCCAGTTCGTAGTTTGCGGTTTCTGCATTGCCATACTTATGCGACAGGACTTCGCCCTGTTCGGTGAACTTGATTTGACCGAGCACCGTGCGTGGTGGCTGCGACATAATGGCATCATGTGTCGGTCCACCACCGCGAGTTATGGTGCCGCCACGACCGTGGAAGATGCGACATTTAACCTTATGGCGGGAGGTGATCTGAACCACCTTCTGCTGGGCCTGATAAAGTCCCCAGGCGGCAGACATTATTCCGCCATCCTTGCAGGAATCGGAATATCCCAGCATGACTTCCTGCATGCCGCCAGTGCACAGCAGCAGTTTCTTGTAAACTTCATTTTGTAACAGGTTATCCAGTACGACATCGATGTGGTCGAGATCATCGATGGTCTCGAACAACGGTGCGATTTCGAGACTGCAGTTGTATTTATTGCCCTTTCTGCCTGACAGCCCGGCTATAAATGCGAGGTACATCACTTCCATGATGTGACTGGCGTTGTGTGTCATCGAGATGACGTAGCTTCCGATGCTGCGCTGACCGATCTGTGCGCGCATGTCGCGAATGGTTTCAAATACTTCCAGCGTCTGAAAATTGTCGTCCGCGAGTTGACCTTTATCGAAGTTTGGCGTTGTGCCGGATTTAATGAGTTTTGCCAGCAGGGCGAGCCGTTGGTTCTCGTCGAGTTGTTCGTAATCCGTGCCATCGGCCAGGCGTAAAATTTCTGCGACCGCTTGTGTATGTCGTGACGATTCCTGGCGCACATCGAGGGATACCAGGTGAAAGCCGAATGTCTCGGCGATTCGTATCGCGTCTTTGAGGTCGCCGTTGGCTGCAGCGAAGTCGCCATGACTGATAAGAGAATCACGTATCGAGTAAAGATCATCGAGGTAGTCCTGGACGTTCTGGTAGGCCTGGCCGGTGTCGGGTGTGTCCATGCCCCGCATCTGGTTGCGAATCATCGCCAGGTTTTTCCTGAGTCGATGATGCATGTGATAAAGCTTGCGTCGATACACCTCATCTTCGAACTGATCGCGTTTTTGATCAAAGGACTTAACACCCATGGCCTCGTCCAGGCTCATCCTGCGCAAAAATTCGGCGTTCGGCTTGAACCACCGGGTTGACATGGTCAATACCTGGGTGAGCCGATAGATTAGGCGCACATGTTCACTGAGAATTTCTTCGGCCTGCATGCGCAACGCGTTGCGCGTGACTTCCGGGGTAACGAAGGGGTTACCATCGCGGTCGCCCCCGATCCAGGAACCGAATTCGATGAAACTGGGGACGGTTATCACCGGGTTACCAATTTCGTCCTCACCGTAGGTGTTTATTATCGCGCGCTCGAGATGCCGATAATCAATTTTGACTGCTTCGAACAGGCTGCGTTGAAAATAATGCAGGCCCATCTTGATTTCGTCGGTAACGCTTGGCTTGTTGCTGCGAACCTCGTTGGTCAGCCACAGCGTTTCAATTTGAAGTTGTAACGCGTCGACCAGGTCGTCGCGCTCGAACTGACTGAGGCGGGGATCGGTGAGCCGGTCGATGATGATAAATACCTCGCGCTGGTGATGCATTACCGTGCGTCGTCGCGACTCGGTTGGATGCGCGGTAAAAACCGGCTTGTAGAGCAGGGTCTCGAACAGGGTTTGCAAGTCTTCGATGCTGGTACCCTGGTCTTTGAATTCCTCAAACGTATGAAAGAACGATCCGACCCAGGCCGCGTGCCCGTGTTTCTGCACCGAGACACGCCGCAATCGATGCAGGTAATCTTCCTCGGCAATATTGACTAGATTGAAATAAAGCGTGAATGCCCGGATCACCTGGCTGACAACGTGAGGACTGAGTCCCGTAATCAGCTTCAGCATTGCTTTTCTGCCGGGTTCGCTATTTCGCTTGCGTAATTGGATGAAACCGGTGCGCAACGCCTCGACCGCATGAAAAACATCGGCAGTTTCATGCTTGAGCAGCACGTTGCCAACCAGTTTGCCCAGCAGTTTTACCCGAGAGCGTAACTCCTGGTCCGATTTGGCATGAAAGCTGGTGCTGGCGATAGACATTAACTCGATCCGGACATAGTTTGGCGACGAGTATAACAAAGCGATACTAATGCTTTGTTTTAAAACCGCTATAAGCCGGCGATATCGCGACGCAATAATTTCTGCGATGACGGTAGTATTGCTTCGATTGCTGGGGTATAAATTAACTATGTTACTTTTTGCTCCTGACAAGGTTTATCAGCTGGACAAAGCTGCGGTCGAAGTTGACGGGTTTGCCGAGATAGAACTCATGCAACGTGCCGGACGTCGAGTTTGGCAGTCAATAGCTGAGCGCTGGCCCCAGCTGTCCGGGATAACCGTGTTCGCCGGTGCCGGAAATAACGGTGGCGATGCTTTTGTGGTCGCGCTGTGTGCGCGTCGCGAGGGAGTCGATGTGCAGTTACTGATCCAGGGTGATTTAACGCGACAGTCAGAAACATCGCGTCATTTTAAAGAACAATGGGAACAGGCCGGTGGTGAGTTTGAAGCCTGGGACGGACAGGAGTTATGTGGGGAGGCCATTGTCGACGGTTTGCTCGGTATTGGCTTGCAGCGTGAACTGGACGACCATTGGCAGGACCTGATAGCGACGATCAACGGTTGCGAGGTTCCACGGATTGCGATCGATATCCCCTCCGGACTGAATGGACTGACCGGTAATCCACAACCGGTTGCAGTCGAAGCGCACACAACGGTTACTTTTATAGGTAGTAAAACAGGCCAGTACCTCGCCGATGGTCCGGACTACTGCGGTGAACTGATCTACGAAGACCTCGGTGTATCCAGGCGTGTCAGGCAAAGTGTCCCAGCTGCCCTGGATGTTATCGAGTCCTGCCAGTTGCCAGCACTCCGTAAAAAGAATACGCATAAAAACCATTACGGTAACCTGCTTATTATCGGCGGTGATCAGGGTATGAGCGGGGCGGTTGCATTGTCGGCACAGGCTGCCTTGCGTAGTGGGGCAGGTCTGGTTACCGCGCTGGTGCACCCGGACTGTCGCAACAACCTGGCATCTTTTCCGGAAATTATGGTTTTAGGCTGGGATGCGATCGAAACCAGGATTGCCGATGCAAGTATTGTTGTCGTCGGTCCGGGTCTCGGTGTCAGCGATGCAGCGAACCATTGCCTGGACTTGTTAGGACAGGTAACACTACCCATGGTGGTTGATGCCAGTGCACTCAGTGCCGATTTCCTGCAGTCGTTGAGATCGAAGCAGGTGGTTATAACACCGCATCCCGGTGAGGCTGCGGGATTGTTATCGATTGACTCAGCCGAAGTTCAGTCAGACCGGCTGGAGGCCAGCGATCGCCTGTCGAAGACGTTTTCAACAACCAGCGTGCTGAAGGGTTCGGGAACCCTCGTTGCCGAGCAGGGAAAAGTGCCGGCGCTCAATACGCACGGTAACGCAGGTATGGCGAGTGCCGGGATGGGTGATGTGCTCAGCGGTATTATCGCAGCCATGATGGGGCAGGGCCTGGCGCCCTTCGAAGCTGCAAAAACTGCAGTATATATCCACGCCTTGAGTGCCGAGTCATACTGCCACAAACATGATCAAATCGGCCTGGTCGCAAGCGATATCATCAAGCACATACCAGCCGTCGTCAAACGCTTGCGCGATACGAGCTAGCCCGATTTTGTTGATCCAGGATGAAAACCAGATGCGTGCTTTTGGCGCCAGCCTGATCGGTGCCTGCGAGCACGGTGGTGTCATCACCTTGAGTGGCGAGCTTGGCGTGGGCAAGACCACCCTGGTGCGTGGCGCGTTGCAGTCCAGGAACGTTGTCGGCGGAGTTCGCAGCCCGACTTATACACTGGTCGAGTATTATCCCTTCGACGATTTTGCGGTCGCGCACTTCGACCTGTATCGTCTGGGTGACCCTGAAGAACTCGAATATCTTGGCTATCGCGATTATCTTAATCGACAAACTCTGTGTCTTATCGAGTGGCCAGAGCGAGCTGCAGGGTATCTCAATGCTATCGACCTTGAAATCAAACTGGAGTACGATCCGGATGGTCGACGCCTGAGCTTGTCTGCAGAAAGTGAATGGGGTCAACATCTGCTATCTAAGGTAATTTAGCTAACTCCCCGAGATTCTTCATTTATTTTTTAGAAAGTTTCACTATCTCGTTAATAAATATAGAAATAGTTATTGATTTCTTGGCCCAGATTTACTATAAACGCATTCAGGTATAGGTTAAAAACACGAAATATGGGTTCAATCTCATCTGCCAGGCGTCTTTTTTTAAAGCGGGTTTCCCGTTATGGGCTCTCGCTTGCCCTGCTGACAGGCGCCAAACCGGTATTCGCTAAATCTATTCGAACCCTTACCGGCATCCGTATTTCACAATCAGCAGAAGATCATACCCGGGTAGTTTTCGATATTACCGGGGACTTCGAGCATAATTTATTTACCCTGGCTGATCCGCCACGTGTAGTCGTGGATTTAAACGATACCCGCAGAAGCAAAGCGATCGATATCAGCACCCGGCAGACGAGCCTGATGAGTGGAATCCGTTCTGCGAGCAAAAACGGTGGACGTTTGCGCGTTGTTATCGATCTGCAGAGTAAAGCTCGCCCGCGCAGCTTCGAACTTAAACCTGACGGCAAATCCGGTCATAGGCTCGTGGTGGATCTGCATGCCACCAATCTCAGCCCAACCCCGATCAAGACCAGCCAGGAAAAACGTAACCAGCGTAAGCAAAAGTTCGTCATCGCACTCGATCCCGGTCACGGGGGGCGTGATCCCGGTGCAATTGGCAAGCGGGGTACGCGCGAAAAAGACGTAGCGCTTTCCGTGGCCAAGAAAATGAAAACCTTAATCAATCGTGAATCTGGCTATCGCGCGGTACTGACGCGTGACGCGGACCGCTTTGTGAGCCTGCGCAATCGTGTTAAGAAAGCGCGTGCGGCAGAAGCGGATATCTTTATCTCGTTACATGCCGATTCGTTCCATAAACCGAATGTCAAAGGAGCCTCGGTTTATGCGCTTTCCCTGCGAGGTGCGAGTTCGGAGGCGGCACGCTGGATCGCCAAGAAGGAGAATTCATCCGACCTTATCGGCGGAATCAGTCTCGACGACAAGGACGACCTGATCGCATCCGTGCTGCTGGACCTGTCACAAACCGCAACGATACAGGATAGCCTGGAGCTTGGATCAGACGTACTTGGTCACATTGGCAAGGTTTCCAGGCTGAATAATAAAAAGGTGCAACAGGCTGGGTTCGCTGTGTTAAAGGCGCCAGACATGCCCTCGATCCTGATTGAAACCGCGTTTCTGTCAAACCCGAGCGAAGAAAAGAAATTACGCAACCCGAAACACCAGCACAAACTCGCCAAGGCAGTTTTCTCCGGAATTAAAAAGCACCTCAACAACCGCCAGTCCTAGGCGGTTAATCCGAAATAAATTTTTCCACGATGGCCCGGTAGTCAGGGAAGTCGATAACGTCATTGTGAGCAGCACCTGCGATCATTTGATACTCAACCCGTGCTCGATTAAAACTTTGCTTTAGAGTCAGGGTATGAGGTAACTCAATCTCGCGATCGTTTTCGGCACTGGCAATCAGCACTGGAATCTCGATATCACCCGCCCGGGCAGCCGAGTCAAAGCGATCTTTGATGAGGTAGCGTACCGGAAACAGGGGGTATAGCTTCTGCCCGACTGCGACGATGCTGTCGTAGGGGGTCAGCAAGATCAGTTTATCCAGCGGACGACTGGCGGCCAGATATACGGCAACGCCACTGCCGAGACTGCGCCCGTAAGCAATAATTGAATCGTGGCTTTTTATCAGCTGGTCGTAAATCGTCAGCGCATCAGAAAATAATCCGCTTTCACTGGGATTTCCCTGGCTTTTGCCGTAACCCCGGTAGTTGACCAGGTAAACGCTGTAATCATTGAACACGTCTTCGAAATAAGCCTGGCGATGCGTAATCATTTCAGAGTTACCGCCGAAGTAAATTACCGCCCTGGACTTACCCGGATGCAAGATCCAGCCATGCAGCCTGGTTCCGTCGTTATCAAAGCTGATTTCATCGGCACAAAAAACGGGATCGACAGCCACTGGATGATAGAGCAGCCTGCGCTGATAAATGTACAGATAGGCTGCAACCAGTAAATAAATGCTGAACAGTACGAGGATGATAGAGGCGATTACATTCATATGGAATTTTCACAATCCGGGAGCGGATTTTCTGGTATTCTCTGCCTCCAATTCGACTTCAAATCTAGTTTACTTAAGCACCCATCGATGAACAAACTCGAGCAACTGAAATCCATGACCCAGGTCGTGGCCGATACCGGCGACCTGGATGCGATCATCCAGTACCAGCCGCAGGATGCGACGACCAATCCTTCGTTATTATTGAAAGCGGCCGATTTGCCGCGTTACCAACCATTACTGGAGGAGGCGCAGCGTTGGGGGCATGGGCAGGGCGGGACCCCGGCTTCGCGTGCCGCTGCCGCCGGTGATTACCTGGCCGTCAGTATTGGACTCGAGATCCAGAGGAGTGTGCCCGGAAGGGTTTCGACCGAGGTCGACGCGCGCCTTTCATTTGATTGCGAGGCCACTGTTGCGCGTGCTCGCCGTATTATCGAACTGTACGAAAGTCGCGGCAGCAATCGGAACCGGGTGCTGATAAAGATTGCCTCGACCTGGGAAGGTATCCAGGCAGCACGCGAACTCGAGGCCGATGGGATTAACTGTAACCTGACCCTTTTATTCAGTTTCACGCAGGCCGTTGCCTGTGCCGAGAGTGGCGTATTCCTGGTGTCACCATTTGTCGGTCGAATTCTCGACTGGCACCTGGCAGCGAGCGGAAAGTCCTCGATTCCGGCTGAGCAGGATCCGGGTGTGCATTCAGTCACCCAGATTTATAACTATTACAAGCATCATGGATATGAAACCGTGGTGATGGGAGCCAGTTTTCGTAACACGGGTGAAATCGAACAGCTCGCCGGTTGCGATCGCCTGACCATCAGCCCCCATTTAATGCAGGCATTGGCCGAGGACGAGACTCGACTGGTGCGTAAACTGGAGCCTGGCCGGGCTGGTGATGTCGGCAAAAAACTCAGCCTGGATGAAAAAACTTTTCGTTGGATGATGAACGAAGATGCCATGGCGACCGAAAAGCTGGCCGAGGGAATTCGTTTGTTCACACGTGACCAGGAGAAGCTGGAATCACGGCTGGTAGCCTGACATCGCATTGCCGCAGATCCATACCTTACCGTCTCACCTGATTAACCAGATTGCTGCTGGCGAAGTGGTAGAACGCCCGGCGTCGGTGGTCAAGGAATTAGTTGAAAACAGCCTTGATGCGGGTGCCGGTGCAATTACGATCGAAGTCGATGCGGGTGGTACCAGGATGATTCGGGTCACCGATGATGGCTGCGGCATTGAGCGCGAACAACTCGCGAGTGCCCTGTCGCGCCATGCCACCAGCAAGATAAGCAGCCTGCAAGATCTGGAGAGCATCGATTCGCTAGGATTTCGCGGCGAAGCCCTGCCCAGTATTGCTTCTGTGTCGCGCTTGAGCCTGGCCTCACATCTGCAGGAGGCCGAGACAGGCTGGAGGCTGCAGGCGCGCGCAGACGCGGACCCGGCACCCGATCCCTTGCCGCAGGGTAC
>JARFPR010000285.1 GCA_029288195.1 Gammaproteobacteria bacterium
CCGGAACTACTGCTTCAAACGGTAACCGGTTTTAAACATCCACCACACCAAAACCAGGCAGATCCCCAGGAACAGGCAGATCATCGCCAGGCTGACACCCACACTGACGTCCGCCACTTCGAAAAAACTCCAGCGAAATCCGCTGATCAGGTACAGCACCGGGTTGAACAGCGTAACCGTTTGCCACACCGGTGGCAGCATACTGACCGAGTAAAAGCTGCCACCCAGAAACACCAGCGGTGTAATTACCAGCATTGGAATCAGTTGCAACTTTTCAAAATTGGTTGCCCAGAGCCCGATAATGAAGCCAAACAGAGCAAAAGAGACACAAGTGAGCACCAGGAACAGCACCATCACAAACGGATGGGCGATGTTCAGATCGACAAACAGGTTTGCGGTAATCAGGATAATCGTGCCGAGTATCAGCGATTTGCTCGCCGCTGCGCCGACATAACCGACCACAATTTCAACAAATGATATGGGGGCCGACATTACCTCGTAGATCGTACCGTTAAACTTAGGGAAGAAGATGCCAAACGATGCGTTAGAAATACTCTGCGTCAGCAGCGACAGCATTACCAGTCCCGGTACGATAAAGACACCGTAAGATACACCGTCGATTTCTTCGATTCGCGAACCGATCGCAGCGCCGAATACAACAAAGTAAAGCGATGTTGAAATCACCGGCGAAGCAATGGTTTGCAACAGGGTGTTCCATGCACGCAACATTTCGTACTTGTAAATGACCTTGATCGCCTGAAAATTGATCATCGCGAATTCACCAGTCTGACAAATATTTCCTCCAGCGAACTCTCGCTTGTTTGCAAATCCTTTAGTGATATTCCGACCTCGTTCAGGCTCTGCAACAAGGCAGTTATTCCGGTTCTTTCCACGTCGGGATCGTAGGTGTAGGTCAAATGACTCCCATCTTCGGAAGGCTCCAGGTTATAGGCGCCGAGCGCGTCGGGAATCCGATCGATCGCCTGCTTGAGTTCGATACGCAGAGTTTTCTTGCCCAGTTTCTGCATCAGGCATTGCTTGTCATCAACCAGAAGCAGCTCTCCATCGTTGATGATGCCAACGCGGTCGGCAATCTCTTCGGCCTCTTCGATATAGTGCGTGGTTAATATGATGGTAACGCCGGAATCGTTCAAGCGCCGCACCATTTTCCACATATCCTTGCGCAACTCGACATCGACACCGGCGGTGGGTTCGTCAAGAAACAGAATACGCGGTTCATGTGACAAGGCCTTGGCAATCAACACGCGGCGCTTCATGCCACCCGAAAGCTCTCGCAGTTCGCTGTCCTTCTTGTCCCATAGTGACAGGTCCTTGAGCAATTGCTCGAGGTAGGCGGGGTTCGCTTTTTTACCGAACAGGCCACGGCTGAAATTGACTGTATTCCATACCGTGTCAAAAGCACCCAGGGTTAACTCCTGCGGAACCAGCCCGATCAGGTCCCGGGTGAACCGGTATTCCGTGACGATGTCGTGGCCGGCGACACTCACCGAACCGCCAGTTGCCGAGACGAGCCCACAGATGATTGAAATCAACGTGGTCTTGCCCGCCCCGTTAGGACCCAGTAAAGCGAGAATCTCGCCCTCCCTTATCTCGAGATCTACCGCACTCAGTGCCTGGTGGCCGCTATCGTAGACCTTGGACAGCGCATTAATATTAACTAGGGATTTTTGCATCGCGCGATTCTACTATCAGATCCCCGCGTTGAATATCAGAATATGTCTCCATAGAGGGTTCAACTTTCAACCCGGCTTTGAAAAATCTATACTGCGTCGAACCACCAAGCGGAAACAGCCATGAATAAATACCGGTTTCATTCAGAACCACTGCAAGACAGCTGGCTCGATGCCTACGGACATCTCAATGAAGCCTATTACCTGGTTCCGTTCAGCAACACCACCTGGCTGATGCAGGATCATTTCGGTATCGGCACAGATTACTTCGACGCAACCGGCTGCGCCATCTATACGGTCGAAACCCACTTGCGCTATTTAAGCGACGTGCGCGCAGGAGCGACCATGGACATTGAAACCCTGGTGCTCGGCAGCGACGCGAAAAAAATCTGGTTTGCCCACAAAATGCTGGTCAATGACGAGCTTTGTGCCACCGCGGAATTCATGACCTTGCACTTCAATACCCGTGAAGGGCGCACCATGGAGATGCCCGAAGCGATCCAGGCCAAGCTGAAAGTCGCCGAGGTCGAAGCGTTACCGGATTGGGTTGGCCGTCAGATCAGCCTGGTCAAGAAATAGTCGCCTGTAAGGTAACATTCAGGAAAACACCGAATTCCTGCGCGATGTTACAACTGACGCGTGCATGCACCCTGCCCTGTCGATCGCGAAACGATTGTGCCGGGGTCGCCGGGAATACGCCCTCGTGCCAGACGCCTGGATGAATATACAGCCCCTGGCTGCCGTCACACCACAGGGAGACGATCTTCTCCAGCACCAGGTCATCGCCCGGCAGCGCGACCGGCACCACGAAAGGCTGGTTATCCACCGGGTAGAACAATTGCCCACCGTCGGGGTGGTAATTCAAATGCCATAGCAACACCCGCTCGGGCGTAGTTACGATAGCATCCGTACTGGCACTTCCGGGGTTGTCTGACCAACCGAGAATATAGTTACCGTTAACCGCATCGTTACGGCCATGCAGCACCTCGCCCTGCCATTCGCTATGGAAAACACCCTCAACGACGCCGCCTTCGTCACCGGTTCCGGCATCAACTGGACGCCAGCCCTGTGCCGGCCATTGCACGATTTCGATTTCAAATTCGTCAGGGTTATCAACCAGGGCACCGTACTCCTTGACGCTCATATCGCTGGCAATCACCAACGGCACATCATGCCAGGGTAACCGATCCGGCACGTCAGGTTCCAGGTAGTCTACGGGCTGCAACATACTAGAAATTCTCGACCCAGGGGCGCAGGTCAATTTCATGCGTCCACGCGCTGCGATGCTGCTTCAACACCGCCATATAGGTATGCGCAATCGCATCGGGCTCAAGCTCGGCATCGCTGGCACTGCTCGCGGTGTCTTCGTTGTCGAGGTCGCGTCCCGGGGAGGCGATCCCACCGTCGATGATGAAATGCGCCACGTGAATATTCTCTGGACCAAGTTCTCGTGCCAGGCTTTGCGCCAGGCCTCGCAAGGCAAACTTACCCATCGCAAAAGGTGCGAAATTGGGAAAGCCCTTGACGCTAGCGGTCGCACCGGTGAAGAAAAGCGCACCACCGCCAAGCTGCTTCATGCCGATTGCAGCCTGTTGTGCAA
The DNA here is from genome assembly GCA_029288195.1 of Gammaproteobacteria bacterium. Taxonomy (GTDB): domain Bacteria; phylum Pseudomonadota; class Gammaproteobacteria. The sequence goes on from JARFPR010000285.1 coordinate 3,292, forward strand.
CCAGGAAAGCGCCGTAAGCCGTTTGCATTAATGAATCCAGCACCAGCTCGGGATCGAGATTGGTAATCGAACCAGCAGTATAGGCACTGGCGTTATAGAGCACGACATCGGGACTGCCTACCGCTTGATGCATCGAATCGAACAAATCACGCACCGAATCAACCGAGGTCGCATCGCAACTGATCGCCTGCGCACCGATCTGCGAACATAACGAATCGAGCTTCGCGATATTTCGTGCGGCCAGCACAACCTTGTAATCGTCAGCCGCGAGCGCGCGCGCAAACGCGGCACTGTTGCCACTTCCAGCGCCAACAATAAGAGCAATTTTTGACATGACACCACCCACTGCCGTGTAGTTATCGAGATGATATTAAAACGCCGGGGCGATGATTTGTATAGCTGAATTTAAAACAAGGATTGTTAAGCCTGTTTATACGGGTTGGTGATGCAGGTCTCGATACGTCTTCCAAATCAAACAGACTGATTCGGTCAGGCTCGGATCATTACCCGCAACCCGCTGATCCATGACCACTGGGCTAATC
>JARFPR010000311.1 GCA_029288195.1 Gammaproteobacteria bacterium
CAGGAAGATAGTGCTGACAGTAAAGAAAATGTCGACGCTGAAGCAGAAACTGAGGATGCTTCGGAGTTGCTGGCGGAGCAGGGTGAAAACAAAGATCCCGTCATTAACGTCGATAAACTCGATGCAGATCTTGATCATGGCTTAGCCGCTGCAAAACCTGAAAAAGGCAACGGTAGCGAGGCATTAAAGGGAAACCTGTCTGCAAAAGCTGAGGCTCGAAAGGAATCTGCCCCGACGCCATCGGCCTGAGATACAGTACAGACACTTCGTAGCAGGCTAATGCGCAAACGGCCAAGCTGGCCACGGGCTCATTCCAGCCTCTCAAACGCGCCTTCGAGGGTAACGCGCAGGGATTCCGCTTCTGCTAGTATTTCGCCGTTGCTCGGGTCCGTCAACTGCGGCTGCGCAGTAAACCCGCGCTTATCAGTCCGATTGCTGCCATACCGAATACGACCAGGTTGGCCGAATTCCAGCTACCCGAAAATTCGACGATTGAACTCACCATCATCGGTCCGATGGTCTGACCGATACCGGCGCCCTGTAGCATCAATCCAGCCATCAGTGCCATGTATGCAGGACTGATCGAGTAGCGTGCGGCGAGTGCGAAGGCGGTGCCGGGAAACAGCCCACCAAAGGCGGAGAATAGAAAGCCGGCAATGATCTTGACGACAGGTTCGCTGAAGCTGGCAAACACCAGGGTCGCACACAGTCCCATGACAATGAATGAAACCGTCAGCAGTTTCCAGGGTGCGATACCCCGACCAATCATCCAACCTGCCGAAACGTTACCAATTATGTTACCGACCACTACCAGGGCACCGAACCGGGCGGCTTGCGCCAGAGGTACGCTGTAGTCGGTTACCAGGATGGTCGGCAGAAAAGCGGTTAGCGATTGATAGAGACTGGAATAACAGACGAAACCTGCCACCACGAGCAACGGGCCAAGGCGCAGGATGCTGGTAATAAAATCAGCGGTACTCAAATGAGTGAGAGATTTACTCGTGCTACCGCGGAAAGCGATAAACAGAATCGCACTCCAGATAAGGATAATGAAACCGACATCGTTCCACAGGCCGCGCCAGCCATGCCATTCCAGCAGGGGCGGCGTGATCAGCATCGAGATGCCGATTCCCGCCGGCATAAAGGCGCCCCAGATACCCATCGCCAGGGGTCTGCTGCGATCGGAGGCTGAGCGGCTGATCAACGAGGGCAGGGCCACGATGGCGAGAATGAATCCAAGTCCCTCGACCAGGCGTGACACCAGTAATATCTCGATACCGCCCGCCGTCGCACCGAGGAAGGCACCACCGGCTGATAACAGCAATCCGGTGAGCGCCATGTACAGATGTCCGACCCGGTCGGAAAGCAACCCGAAGCCTGCGCCGGCGAAGGCCGCGATCAGGCTGAATAGTGACAGGATCAGACCAGCCTGAACCAGGCTGAGCGCCAACTCATCGATAATCAGCGTCAGCGATGCAAAGGTTTTACCGATCTGAAAAGCGCCGATACAACCTGCAAGGAAGGCGATCCAGACCCGGGGCCAGTGAGTTTCGTTCATTGGCAGTAAGTTTCCGGACAAGCAGTCAGCAATTTTTAAACCCGTTCGACAGGCGGCAAGATACGATTGCCGATTGCCGGAGTAGCAATTTGGTCGGGCTCGATGTTAAACCGGATGCGGTGATCATGTCGATCTGAACTGCGACTGGTTCAAGCGGAAGCAGTCGACATCAACTGGTTGGCGAATATGGTACTCTTGGGCGAATGCATGAGTATTGCATGCCGGATAAAGCAAAGCGAAATCATAGAATGACTCGAGAGTGATTAATACTTAGAATATCCCGGGTCAAGCGATTACATAATAAGGCATGTTAATGCCAATTTGAAAAAGCGGTGATAATTGTCATCGATTAGCAGGAAAATATCACAGGAGAGCACAATGTTAATTAGATTTATACGTACCGTTTTGATCGCCAGCGCGATTACCGTCACCGGTGTCGCCCAGGCTGACAGTGTCAAAATCGGATTCGTCACTACGCTGACTACCCCAGCCGGTGTCATCGGCGAGGACATGAAAAATTCAGTCATGCTTGCGCTTGAGCATATCGATAACAAGATGGGTAATCTCGATGTTGAGTTAATCATGGAAGACGATGGATTCAAGCCCGACATCGGCAAGCAGAAAACCGACAAGCTGGTGAAGCAGGATGATGTTGATTTTGTCGCCGGCTATATCTGGTCGCATGTGTTACTGGCATCGATGAACTCGGTAACCGGCGCGGACAAGTTCCTGATCAGCGCCAACGCCGGCCCATCCCAGATTGCGGGTAAACGCTGCCATCCGAATTTTTTCTCGACTTCCTGGCAGAATGACCAGACTCCCATGGCACTCGGCGAATACCTCAACCAGGAAGGGGTTAAGTCAATTTATATCATGGCGCCGAACTATGCGGCTGGCAAAGATATGGCCGCAGGAGTGGAAAGTGTCTTCAAAGGTGAAATAAAAGGTAAAGACCTGACCAAGTGGGGCGCGGATGCGCAGCTCGATTTTTCTGCCGAGTTGGCCAAAGCCAGGGCCTCGGGCGCCGAAGCCTTGTATGTTTTTTACCCGGGTAAAGCCGGCGGTGCTTTCATCAAGCAATACCAGCAGGCTGGTCTGCAAGGCAAGTTACCGCTGTATACCGCCTTTACGGTGGATTCTATCGCTTTACCGAAACTGCAGGCAGGAAAACTGGAGGGTGTTCTGGGTTCGAAAATGGCTCAGCAATGGTCACCGGATATGGATAACGCCGCCAACCAGCGTTTCGTTTCTGATTACTTGAAGCAGCACGGCAAGTACCCTTCATTCTACGGTGCGCAATCTTATGATGCGATCATGCTGATCAAGAGCGCAGTCGAGGCAACCGGTGGCAATCTGAAAGACAAGGATGCGTTGCGCAAGGCATTGATGGCCGCTGATTATGACTCGGTGCGTGGCCGCTACACTTATGGCAACAACCATATGCCGATCCAGAATTTTTACCTGCGCGAAGTGGTTGAAGATTCCGAGGGTCGCTGGACTACAAAAATCGTAAAAACCGTTTACGAAAACCACCAGGATCTGCACGCTTCAAAGTGCAAGATGTAACAAGCGCTTTGCCAACACCCGGTTCCCTGTAAACCAGGGAACCGGGCATCAACTCACAATCCGAAGCGGTTATCGTTATGGACTGGAATCTGCTCATCACACAGTTGATGAATGGTCTGCAACTGGGGCTGTTATTGTTCCTGTTGGCTTCCGGATTGACCCTGATTTTCGGCAT